>JAKFCI010000202.1:0-6210 GCA_036676725.1 Chitinophagaceae bacterium | reverse complement strand
GTTTTCATTGCTTACATATTTTGGGCACTCTTCCCCTTCTACGCTAGAGTATAATTTGTCTGACCCGACAAGCTATCCATCTATTGGTAAATATCCCATCCTGTTAGTAAACGGATGTCAGGCCGGTAATATGTTTTTATCAGATGCCTCAAGACTTACAGGTAACATGATCATCACTGAGAAGTGGGTGTTAACGCCCAACAGAGGGTCTGTTGCATTTATCGCATCTACGCACTTAGGTATCGTTAACTATTTGCACATATATACCGAGGAGTTTTATAATCAGCTGTCAAAGACAGAAGGTTATGGTGAGTCCATAGGACGGATAATGGCAAATGTAAATGATACGTTATCACGTGTTTATTCTTTTAATGATTTTTATGTACGGCAGCATATGGAAGAAATTACCTTACATGGCGATCCTGCAATTCGCTTCTTTAGCCAGAAAAAGGCAGACTATGCCATTGAAGCTCCAATGGTAAAAATTGCTCCAGAGTTTATTTCAATAGCCGAAACAAAGTTTGATGCAAATATCAAAATTTTAAATATTGGTAAGGCCACTGATGATTCTGTGCGCATTAGAGTTACAAGAATATTCCCTAACGGTACGTCAACGGTTTCATACGACAATAAAATTAAACGGGTGCCTTATGCCGATTCAATACTTTTGGTGTTGCCAATAGATCCGTTCAGGGATAAAGGGACAAATAAACTGAAAGTGGAAATCGATCCTGAAAACCTGGTAGACGAATCCTGTGAAACGAACAATACTGTTACCAAAGAATTTTTCATTTTCGAGGATGAGTTAAGGCCGGTTTACCCCTACAATTATTCCATCATTAACAAGCAGAATATTACCTACTATGCTTCAACAGCTAATCCATTGGGTACCTCAAGAAAATATTATTTCGAACTTGATACTACACAGAAGTTTAATTCAAGCTTAAGAAAAGCAGACTCAGTTACTTCCGTTGGGGGCTCTATTTCATTTAAACCAACAGGTATCAGCTTCACAGACAGCACAGTTTATTACTGGCGTGTAGGGATGAGGCCAGATGCAAATTCAGGTATACTTTGGAATGACTTTAGTTTTGTTTACATACTCGGCACAGAAACAGGGTTTAATCAATCTCATTTCTTCCAGCATAAACAAAGCACATATAAATACATGGTGCTTGATTCTGCTTCTCGTTTGATGAGTTTTGATTCAACAATCAGGCGTATCCAGATCAGAACGGGTATTCATCCGTTCCATATTGAAGGTAGTATTGATGTTGCTGTAGATTTTACAAACATTGAACGTTATGGTTGCCGATATGGATCATTCCAATTCTATGTTTTTGACGGGAAAACACTTGAGCCTATGCATAATACTTTTGGAGGTGCACCAGGTCTGTATAATAGCCTTACTACTTGTGGTACAGCTCCACGTATTTTCTTTGAGTATTCTTATACTCAACAATCATCAAGAATTAGCGCGATCAACTTCATGAATAATGTAGTGAAAGATGGAGATTACGTTGTTGTAACAAATCTAGGATCAAATAACCATGGGCTTACTGATACTGCTGCTCTTAAATCAGATCAGGCAGTACTAGGTACAGGCAATTCCCTTTACCATAGTCTAAAAAATGCAGGATTTACTGAAATTGATAATTTCAAGAACAACCTGCCAATGATATTTATCTACAGGAAAAACACGCCATCGTTTATTCCACAGCAAAAAATTGGACTTGTGAACGAGGCGATCAATGATGTAATTGAAGCTCCAGCGTATTACACATCAGGATATATTGAATCGCCGTGGTTTGGGCCAGCTAAAACATGGAAAGATCTCAAATGGAATGGATACCCGCTTGAAACATCACCTATTACTGATACAACAAGCCTTGATATTATTGGCCGTACAAGTACAGGAATTGAAGTGTTGTTGTCAACCCTTACAGAAGCAAGGGATACAAGTCTTTCATTTATTAATCCGGCAGCCTTCCCTTATCTTAAACTACGTTTAAATAATAGGGATGAAAAGAAAATTACGCCTTACCAATTAAGCAAGTGGAAGCTGTATGCAGATTATGTACCAGAGGGAGCCATTGCACCAAATGTAGCATTTAGTTTTAAAGACACGCTTGAGTTAGGTGAGCCTCTTGATTTTGCAATTGCTTTTCGAAACGTAAGTGAAACCGCTTTTGATAGTCTTAAGCTTAAACTTGTTGTAACAAACCAAAACAACGTGCCTATTTCAATCGATCTCCCAAGAAAAAAACCATTGGTGTCCGGAGATACAATTATAGTTTCATATCGATTTGACAGTAAAGATTTTGTTGGGCTTAATACTCTCTACCTGATGGTTAATCCGGATGATGATCAACCAGAACAATTCCTATTTAACAACTTTATCTTTAAGAATTTTTATGTTAAGCCAGATAATTATAAGCCATGGCTTGATGTAACTTTTGATGGTACGCATATTCTTAACAGGGATATCGTTTCATCAAAGCCACATATTTTCGTGCAATTGAAAGATGACAGCCGCTTCCTAGCATTAGATGATACTGCAGGTATGAAAATACAGATACGTTATCCTGATAACACTTTGCGTGATTATAAGCCACAGTCGGATTCTGTGAAGTTTACGCCTGCAAATCTCACAACAGGAAATAATTCGGCAACAATTGACCTGTATCCTCAATTTATGCAGGATGGAGAATACGAATTGATTGTAATAGGAACTGATAAGAGTGGAAATAAAGCAGGGGAACTGGAATATAAAGTTTCATTCCAGGTAATCAACAAACCAATGATCTCAAACCTGTTGAACTATCCGAATCCATTTACAACTTCTACAGCTTTTGTTTTTACCATTACTGGTTCCGAGATACCTCAAAATATGCGTATCCAAATTCTGACTATCACAGGTAAAGTTGTAAGAGAAATTACAAAAGCAGAGCTCGGCACTTTAAGGGTAGGAAGAAATATAACTGAATTTAAATGGGATGGCACAGACCAATTTGGCAATAAGCTTGCAAATGGTATTTACCTCTACCGGGTTATTACAAATAATAATGGTAAGGCATTAGATAAATATAAAGCGGAAGGAGACAACACCGACCAGTATTTTAACAAAGGATATGGAAAGATGTATTTGATGCGATAGCGGAACTTGTACACTCTATTCATTATGTATACAACCGGCAAGCGTTATGCTTTTACTGGTTTTTTGTAACATTCAGTATTTTTGCATATGGCTTTATTTGAGCGTATAAAAGAGCTGCGTCATATTTATCTTTTTGCAGTTGTTATTGTTTTTTTTGTATTGCATCAGTGGAACGAGTTCTTTGGACTTATTCAATTAAAAGATGTGCTGAATGTTACTTTATTGTTACTGTTGGTTTCAGCCCTTTTTTTTGGAGTTAACCTCCTTATTACAAGAAGCGAGCTTAAGGCATCAGCATATACAGCTTTTTCCTTTTTCCTTTTTCTCTTTTACTCGCTTATAGAAAGCATTTCGGCTTTCATTAGTAAAACCGGCCTGGCAGTAAATCCTAAATTATTATTGGCGCTTTTATTGCTTCTTGCACTGCCAGTTGTAATATTTTGTTCGCAAAAATTTGCTTTTTTGCGACGGTATTACCGAGTGCTGGCAATGGTATTAATATTGTACGAGCTGTTTTTTTTATGCATTCATTTTTTTCAGAAGCAGGAAGTGAAGGCACCTCTGCTTGCCAACACAAATGTGCAGCGAAAACCATCTGTTTACCTTGCTTTGTTTGATGAGTATGCAGGAAGCGAATCGCTAAAAAAGTGGTATGGGTATGATAACAGTCGTTTTTTACATGGACTCGATAGTCTTGGTTTTAAAATAACGCAGCATCCCTTAAGTAATTACAAGTATACAGTATTTTCAATATCATCAATGCTTAATGCCGATTATTTGCAGCTGCCTGATAAATATCAGACCTATAGTAATGAAAATTATTTTGCCGGTTTAAAGCATGTATATCAAAACAGTGTTTTTACAACATTCGATCAGCTGGGATACAGGTGCGTAAACTATTCTCCATTTTCTGTGCATAAGTACCCATCCAGATATTCGAACAAATACCTACCTACAGGAAGCTGGCTTGTTCTTTACCCAACTGTTTTTGATGAAATCATAGAGTATCTTCCGTACTCTATATCAAGAAGAATGGGTAACAAAAAAATGTTTGCTTCTTTGTTTGAAAGACAAGTGACGCTTGTTAATAGCTTGTGTGACGATGTGTTAAAAGAAAGCAAGCAAGAACATGAGAAACCCGGTTTTTATTACATGCATTTTATGATGCCGCATGCGCCATTTGTAGTAGACAGTTTCGGAAAAACGAATATCAATTTTCTTGCAGCAAAACCAGTTACGCTACAGCAAACACGTGATGCATACCTGCAATATCTTGTGTATACAAACAAGGTAATATTAAAATTTATTACACAGCTCAAAGTTAATACGAAAGGGAAGGCGGTGATTTTGGTAATGAGTGATCATGGATCAAGATATATTGAAGATAGAACAGGGCTTGCCTATTACAATATACTTAATGCTGTTTATTATCCCGGTACAACTTCTGTAAATTGGTATAACGGTATAAGCAATGTCAACCAGTTCAGAATTCTTTTTTCTAATATAACTAACCAGCAGATACCTTTGCTGAAAGATTCTCTTGTTAAATAGTATTTGAACGACTTGGATTTTTAACCAAAGATACTATCAGTAAACTAACAGCTAAAAGCAAACTTGCCAGGCTTACAAACATTGCATAATAGACCTTCGTTGGTTTGTAGTGAAACTCTATTTTATTTACACCTATACTTTGTAACGACACAGACATAAAACCTTGTTGCTGTTTTTGGATAGGAGCTGGTTTTTCGTTTACGTAGCACACCCAATTTACATAATATTTGTAAAGTAAAACTAGTTCGGTGGTTGTATTGTTTTGCAGCTCTACTTTAATGATAGAGGGGGAAAAGTATGTAAGATGTATTTTACTTCTGTCCTTTGTGTAAAGAAAAGGCTTTTCTGCAATAAGCTTCATTTCATTTTCGCTGAAAATATGCGCTTCAGTTTTAAATGCAATTGGGTAGTTGGACTGAGTAGTTGTGCCCGGTTGTTTATTATAAAAACTCCAACTGCCTAAAACAGAATCGATGCCGCCTGGCCCGAGATCATTTTGTTTAATCGGCATTAGCAAAGGCACAGGGATTTTTTTTGGCAAAGTATTGAGTATTTGTTGTAACTGTTGTGCGGATGCTTTACCGTATCCTGTAAATGGCAACTGAATAATAGTAGCACTGGCCATGTCAATACATGCCAGTATAAGAAGCAGGCTGTTCTTTTTTCTTTTGATGGCTTTGTTTATGCAAAAAATTAAAACTCCGTTTAAAATACCTTGCAAAACAATCGTATCATAAATGCTAAGATGATCTATTAATAATTTTAGTTTGCCTGTTAAGCCTGTTCCATTTATTATTGTTGCAATGTGTTGTAGGAAACTTTCGCTTGTAGTCGCAATTTTGGTAACGCTGAAAAGCAGTAGCAGAATAATTGAAAAAAATAAAACCGATGAAGTTTTACGTAAAGCCGTTTTGTTTTCCGATGAAACTAAATATCTATTCATAGAAAAGCAGCCGACTAGTATAAAACTAAATAGAGCGAATAGCCTGAATTCAGCCGGCAAACGAACATACCCAATCAGCGGGAGGCTGGAATACAGCTGGGTTGGCAATAAATTAGTGGAAAGTAAAAGAAACAACATGCCAGTAAGCAGCAGAAATCTGGTTTCCTTTTTTTTGAATAATGCTCGTATTGTACTTAAAAGAAAAATAAGTGGAAGCAATCCTATATAACAATTCCGGAGGGCAATGTCGTTTAAATAAAAGCTCTCGCCTTTTACAGTAGCAAATGGCAATAGAAAACTCATGAGGCTTTGGCCAGTTAAGGAGCCTTTACCGCTTTGATCAAGAACAGGTTTTACATCTCTTGTTATATAAGGCAATATTTCAGCATAACTTATAATAAGTGCTGCATTTGTGAGTAATAGCAGACCCAGTAATGCAATGGTTGCTGTTAGTTTTTTTGAAACAAAGCGAAGCTGTGGTTGTTGCTTAAACTCCTGTGCAAGAGAAGCTATTGTATATGTTGTAAAAAAGTAAACCGAACCTATGATAATACCAGGG
>JAKFCI010000201.1:0-1849 GCA_036676725.1 Chitinophagaceae bacterium | reverse complement strand
CAATATGAACATTAATATTTTCAACAGCATTTTGTGTACAATAAATTAATAATTACAAACCAGGCAATGCTGATTTGTTTTACCTGTTTTTTGTCCAGGCATCATAGGTCATTTCAAATTTAATTTCATTATCACCATGTGTGCCCGCTTCTGTCCAACCTGCTTTCCTGTAAAATTGTTCGGCTCTTGTATGAAAAGCTGTACCCAGCCAAACTGTTTTTTTTGTTTGTGCGAAATACCAATCCAGCATTAGGTGGTGCAATTGTTTTCCAATGCCTTTGTTTTCATAGTCAGGATGTACAAACAGCGCCCAGATATTATTGTCTTTTAAATCGGCAATGGCAAAACCTACAATTTTGTTATCAGTTGTGCACACCCAACCTTTACCTCTTACCGTTAAAAAATCGACGCAGTCTTTATCTGTTACCAAACCCGGGTCGGACAAAGTATTTTCTTTAACGGAATTGCGAACAATTTGAATTTGCGGAATGTCCTCGATGGTAGCTTCCCTGTAGATCATTTTTTTGTCTTGAAAATTGAAAGGGCAGGAGGTAAAGTTTACCGCAATACGTTTGCCCATTTTAAATATAACAAAGTTTAGGTGCAGAAAAAAAGCCCTGGAAGTTTTTGCTTCCTGGGCTTTTACAATCATCAAATATTTTATTTGGCAATTGTTTGAAAAATGCAATCGCTCTCTTAGGGTTGATTTTGTTGTTGTGCATTATAACTCATCATCCAGTTGATGCCGAATTTGTCTTCAAGCATTCCAAAATAGTCGCCCCAAAACGTATCGGCTAAAGGCATGGTTACTTTGCCGCCTGCAGAAAGACCATTGAAAATTCGGTCCGCATTTTCTTTGCTGTCTGTAGTTATGGAAATAGAAAAATTATTTCCCTTTATATAGGAAGCAGCCCATTCACCACCGGTATCGCTTGCCATTAACATGGTTTCTTTACTTATGGGTAAACCTATGTGCATGATCCTGTTGCCCATTTCTTCGGGAAGGGTTTTTCCTTCTTGTGGCGGCATTTCTTTAAACCGGGAAACATGTGAAAACTCGCCGCCTAATACAGACTTGTAAAAATTAAAAGCCTCTTCGCATTGGCCGTCGAAAGTGAGATAAACGTTTACAGTTGTCATTGGTTTTGTTTTAAAAGTTATTGTTCTAACGAACGAAGTTATTGGTTGTTACTTTCGGGTTCGGCGGGGAGCTTAAAAAAAACTTTTGTTTCGTTCGGAAAAGTCGTTCTTATTGCTCCATAATTCATCTAAAATGTTTCTATAATAATTTAAAGTATAGGGAGACGTCAGTCCAAATTTTGTACTGTAACATTGTATGGAAGGTTTCAATTGCTGGTAAAAGAAAATAGCGATCACTACTTTATTTTTTAAATGAATGGAAAGACAAGCTAAAGGTAATTGTGATGGTTCTAATACAGGATAGGCATCGAGCTGGTTTTTTTTAGGGATGTTGGTACCATATTCGAGTTCATAATATTCCTCATTAATATCCAATCGGATCGCCTGGCAAAACTTTTCTGCTAGTATAAAATAATCATCTGGTATTCCTTGTTCAATCATACCCTTCAATTTAAATCTTTGAACACCGAGTCATTATTTGCAGGTGTATAAAATTACGAAGAGGTATTCTATATTGAATGGATGGGTTATTAGGCCAATAAGCATTTTATATTTTCATTCACACCATTAAAAGTTTGTTGTTTTAAAAAAATAGGATGAATAATAAACTTACATGTGCCCCGTTTTTTTATTTAAAAAAACAGTAAGTGGCCGGATTCTCTTTTATGAAGATCATATATTATTTTAGTACCCTTAGACAGACCAAAAC
>JAKFCI010000200.1:0-2138 GCA_036676725.1 Chitinophagaceae bacterium | reverse complement strand
CAAAAATGAAGTGGCTACTATTCCAATTTATGACAAAACCTGATCAACAGCAGTGATCATTATTTTTAACTGCAAGCAGTTTTTTTATTGTGCAATACGGCTTACCAGGTCGCTGTACACCAGTTGATCGTTACCGCCAACAGCACCCACACGACAATAGTAACGTGTGCCCGGTTGCAGGTTGCCCACCACCAGTTTACTTGCAGTGCTGATGTTGGTTTGCCAGTTTTGCGGCTGCAGCGTATCATCAGTTGTGTATTCGTGCAGGTAGCTTTTGGCACCACGCACCCCATCCACAATAAATTTCAACTGTCCACTGTTGGGCCCGTTTTCAATACGGAAATTTTCGGGCTTGGTAATGGTAACGCTGGCCGGTTCTTTACTGATGTCGAACCCGCTGCTGAGAAGTATGCTGCGGTCGTCGTTGGCAGTAAAGCTAACGTACTCGGCTAACCGACGCATCAAGACGGTAAGCTCTTCACGTTTTGTGTTTTTAATTGAAATGTCGATCCTGTTGCCCGTTCCTGCATTGGTAAGCGCAGTAGAGAAAGCAGTGGCCGCCGCAGTAATTTCTGCAAGAGCAGGCGATGGGGTAGGGAAGTTGGTATTCCCCGTCATTGAGGCAATAATGAGCTGTGTTTTTGTTTCGAGTACGCTATCGCTGTACTTGCCGAAATTTGTAAGTGCTTTTGAAGGCATTGGGTAAAAATTTAGTTTTTCAAAAAAAGGTTCCGGAACTGATTACCCCACAAAGCAACAACAGAGAGCATCCGTTTGCAATACACGAAAAGTAGTATTGCATACTTGTGTAATTTTTATAGCCCAATGAAAAATGCAGTTGTGCCAACCCGTTAGTAAGCAACAAAAACGTAAAAAAACATACAGCATTTCGTAAAAAAACACAGCGCTTCAAGAAATTACGGTGACGGGTTGATCTTATTTTTTGGGAAGGAATGGCTGTTTTCCTGGAGAGAAATGTTGTTTGTTCGGAGAGAAAACATGTTTTCCCGGCAGGAAATGTCTTTCGTTCGGAAAGAAAACCTGTTTTCCCTCCCGGAAATGTTCTTCGTGCGGAGAGAAATCTTGTTTTCTCTGCGGGAAAAGTAAATTGTTGGGAAGGAAAAGGAAAGAGTTAGGAGGAAGAATGAAGAAGCGAAGCGTATAAACCACAACAATTATTTGCTGTGTGCAAACAGTTATGAAATGGTTAAACGCAGTTATTTGCTTTAGCGGATTGTACTAACAACAATAAAAAAAGTTGAACACTAAAATATTGATATTCAATTACGAAATTTTTAAACCACAGCATCTTATATCATATATATTTGTGTTAGCAGCCATAAAAACAGACATGCCACGACACAGTATCTTAATATTAATCTTTATAATCGCATTGTCAAGTACGACACACAGTCAGAACTTTTATGCATTGACGTCTCAAATCTTCTTCAACATTGACATAAAAAAACAAGACACAACAGTTCTTTCAGATTTTAACGCAAAACCTGAATTAACTCTAAAAAAAGACACTGGGTGGGCTGCCTACCCACCGACAGACGAAAAAGGCAATTCTATTCCATTCTACGCTTTTTTGTTTACTAGACATCCATATTTCACTTCAAATTTTAATGATGGGCGACTAATAATAATGACCAGTGTGGTATCAGACAAAATAATAGGAATGTCTTTATCATTATCATTCAATTCTGCACAGACTTTTGAATCAACATACAAACGAATTAAAAAACTTTATAGTAAATATTCATCTAAGACAATTAAGAGATCGAACATTGCACAACCTTTTGAAGTGACAAAGTATTTATCCAAAGGCGATAATGATTATGTAATTATTACAAAAGGCGAAAGCAACAAGAAGCCATACATTCATATTGCATACAACTATCAAGGTTATGATTGGTGATCTTTACGGCTGCTAACATGCAGCTTTGCGTCAGCGGGGGGCGACGCAAAGCGTCGGTCATCACCTGTAATTCTATTTAGCTTTTGTACCGGCTGACATTTATCTATTAAGCTTTTGAATAAAATTTTATCTTTAATATCATCGTTCAACACTCGTCGCCAGGGGCGACGTAAAACAATTGCCCCGCCGACCGCAAAGCTGTGAACGTTGTGCGTCA
>JAKFCI010000199.1:0-6544 GCA_036676725.1 Chitinophagaceae bacterium | reverse complement strand
TATCTTACAGAACTTTTATTTTTTTATTTTGCCTTTATGCACACAATTTTTCAATCGGTACATGCATTTTTCATTTGCTATAAATGAAAATAGATACATTAATTACTGTGATATTTTAAAAAGTTTAGACATTCCGAATCTGTATTCCATAAAATAATTTCTTAGTTCCGTTTTTTATTAGAGGTATTATTTTAATGTTGAAGAAACCCAGGATAATGTAGTTGAAGTTTCGTCTTTGGTTTGCAGTGTGAATAGGCATTCAATGCGCTGGTTATCATAATCAGGATCCCGAAAAAAAGATAATCATAAAAAATTCTGTAAGGATCGAAAGAATGCAAGCCGGTATTGACAAATACGATGTATTGCTATTGCAGTGTACCACAAAATAGTACTACGACCTACTAGCGAAGGCGTAAGTTAAAAAGTAAATTCTACCTGCTTAATTTTAAAATTTGTAAACGATTGAAACCCCGTTTGCATCACCCACAAAAGGTAAAAAGCTAATTCCTTTATTTTTCAGAACCGGGTTTTTATGAAAATGTGGAACTAATAGTCCCGTTAGTGTTCCGACTGCTGTTCCTAAAACAATATCAGATGGAAAATGTTTCCCACCCCTGTGTCGCAAATAGGCGGTAGCACCTGTACTTGCAATAGCAACGCCATATAGTACGTGTCTCAATTTAGATTCTGGATGATAGTCGGCAAACACTTTTGCGGTAAAAAAAGTTGAAGTGCCTACAAGTGCAACGTGGCCGGCAAAAAAAGAATTTTTTGCGCCACCGCCAAATCTTTCATCGCCCGCTTCCGGGTTGTAGGCAAGAGGTCTGTAACGGTTGGTTACATAAGTAGAACCTGTATACAACAAACCTGTGATGGACATTGCTTCGAGGTAAAGAAACCCAATCTTAGCTGCATCTTTCCTTATATGTCTATCAGCAAGTAATATAAGAGGGTAAGGCATTGATCCATAAAAAAACAAGTCACTTGCTGTTGCTGCACTTTTAGAAAAATAATCGGTTGCCCACCTGTCAAAACCATTGATGTCTTCTTTTCGCAATGCATTTATTTGCTCCTCTGTTGATCGCTCCTTGCTGTAAATTTTTGTAAATGCATAAGCGGAAAAGCCTGCTCCAATTACTGTTACCGGAATGTCAATAGCGGGTTTTAGAATATATATTCTTTTATCATCCCCATTTTCATTAATTGGCTCAACTGTGTTTGTTGTGATTGAGGTGGATTGGTTGAGCGCAGTATCATTTACAACTAACCCTGCCGAGTCAGTAATAGTGGTATCTGTTTGTGCAACACTTACAAAGGAAGCTAAAAGAAAAAGAATATTTAACGCTGTCAATTTTGACATAATAGAAATTTTAAAATGTTTGTCTCAACGCAAATTTTTTAAAACAAATAATGGTTACCGTTAAAGAATGCATTAAGGTCTTATTTGTACTCTAGCAGCCTTGACCCAGTAACCAATATAAAATGATAAAAACGACTATTGTACCTATACAACCGCCACCTAGTTTTTTTGCCCCATAACCTGCTATCAGCGTTCTAAGAAAATTATTCATAATGATTAATTAGAAATGAAGAAGATAAAAAACTGTGCCATAGCTAAAAAATAAGCCCTGGGCAAAATATGACCAGGGCTTATTATAAATAATTTTATTTTCTTAAATCACATGTGGTTGTTCTACTTCATTATTTCTAAATACAACCACGCCATCAAAAACATCAACTAATACCGGATGGCTTTTATCTATATCGCCGGCCAATATTTTTTTACTCAGGCTATTTATTATTTCTTTTTGAATAAAACGCTTTAATGGACGTGCCCCATATTGCGGGTTATAACCATTTTCTGCCAGGTGGTCTAACAAGTAATCGGAAAAAGTTAATTGTATACCATTTTGACCCACCAGTTTTTTTAAATGTTCTAATTGTATTTGAATAATTCCTTTGATCTCGCTTTTCATTAATGGCTGGAAAAGAATAATTTCATCCACCCGGTTTAAAAATTCCGGCCTGACGGTTTGCTTAAGCCTTTCCATTACCTCCACTTTTGTTCTTTCTAATACTTCCTCTTTATTGCGTTCTGTAACATCTGCAAAATTATCCTGAATGATATCCGAGCCCATGTTGGAAGTCATGATAATTATGGTGTTTTTAAAATTCACCACCCTTCCTTTGTTGTCGGTCAAACGTCCATCATCCAAAACCTGTAACATGATATTCCATACATCAGGATGTGCTTTTTCTATTTCATCAAGCAACACCACCTGGTAAGGTTTACGCCTAACCGCTTCCGTTAATTGACCTCCTTCATCGTAGCCTACATATCCAGGAGGTGCCCCCACCATTCGGCTTACTGAATGCTTTTCCTGGTATTCACTCATGTCTATCCGCGTAAGCATGCTTTCATCATCAAAAAGATATTCGGCCAATGCTTTTGCTAACTCAGTTTTACCAACACCAGTTGTGCCTAAAAATATAAATGATCCTATTGGGCGCTTGGGGTCTTGTAAGCCTGCGCGGCTACGACGTATGGCATCTGCTACTGCTGTAATTGCTTCATCCTGTCCAACTACACGGCTATGTAATTCATCTTCCAGATGTAATAATTTTTCTCTTTCACTTTGCAGCATTTTACTAACGGGTATGCCTGTGGATTTTGCAACGCTTTCCGCAATATCTTCTGCATCAACTTCTTCTTTCATTAAGCGTTTGCTGTGCTGGCTTAATTCATTAAGTTGTATTGTAAGTTCCGCACTAATTTGTTCCTGCTCTTTTATTTTCCCATACCTTATTTCTGCAACCTTACCATAGTCTCCTTCACGTTCGGCTTGTTCCGCCTGTTGTTTTAAGGTTTCAATATCCGCCTTTGCATTTTGAATTTTTTCTACCAGTTCTTTCTCTTCATTCCACTTTGCTTTTAATGTATCACGTTCAACTGCAAGGTTGGCAATGGTTGTATTTAATTCTTTTAATTTTTCATCATCATTCTCTCTTTTGATGGCTTCTCTTTCTATTTCTAATTGTCTAATTCTTCTTTCCAGTTCATCAAGTTCTTCTGGCATAGAATTCATTTCCAGTCGAAGTTTTGCTGCACTTTCGTCAATAAGGTCAATGGCTTTATCTGGTAAAAAACGATCGGTTATATACCGGCTGGATAATTCAACAGCAGCAATGATGGCTTCGTCTTTTATGCGAACATGATGATGCGTTTCGTAACGATCTTTTAAACCACGTAAAATAGAGATCGCATCTTCAATACTTGGTTCATCAATCATCACCTTTTGAAAACGTCTTTCTAATGCTTTGTCTTTTTCGAAATATTTTTGATATTCCGTTAGGGTAGTAGCACCAATTGCCCTTAATTCCCCTCTTGCCAAAGCAGGTTTTAAAATGTTGGCAGCATCCATGGCCCCTTCGCCGCCACCTGCACCAATCAAGGTATGTATTTCATCAATGAACAAAACAATTTCGCCATCGCTGGTTGCTACTTCTTTCACAACGCCTTTAAGTCTTTCTTCAAATTCGCCCTTGTATTTTGCACCTGCAATTAACTGCCCCATATCAAGCGCAAAAATTATTTTTGATTTCAGGTTTTCAGGAACATCGCCATTTACAATACGAATGGCTAAGCCTTCTGCAATTGCGGTTTTACCAACACCTGGTTCGCCAACGAGGATTGGGTTGTTCTTTGAGCGTCGTGTAAGAATGTGCAGTGTTCGCCTTATCTCTTCATCCCGACCAATAACAGGATCGAGTTTGCCCTGGCGTGCGGCTTCAATTAAATTTCGTGCATATTTATTTAAAGCATTGAATTGCGTTTCCTGGGTTTGGGAAGTTACGGTTGATCCTTTACGTAAGTCTTTAATTGCAGATGCCAATCCTTTTTCATTTGCACCGTTGTTCTTTAATATTTTAGCTGTATTATCATTGCCCTGGACAATGGCCAGAAGCAGGTGTTCTGGTGTAATGAATTCATCGCCAAATTGTTTTATTACAGCGCCTGCCCGCAACACAACATTGTTTGCTTCACGACTGATTTGTTGCGCCGGTTCTCCAGAAACTTTTGGCAACTGGTTAATCTGTTCGTCAAGTTTTGCTTCAAGTTGTTGAATATTAACGCCGTTCTTTTTCAATATATATTCAACCGGGGAATCCTGCCCTTCAAGCAAAGCTTTTAATAAATGTTCTGTTTCAATATTACTGTTGCTATTATTAAATGCCAGTTGTTGTGCAGCTTGTATTACTTCCGAAGCTTTAATGGTAAAGTTGGATAAATTCATGCCTATAATTATTTTGGGTAATTGTTTATTTGTATGAACTTATGTTCACAAACAATAATCCAAGTTTTATAGGAAGTAAGTATGTCAGTGAAAATTATTTTTAACTGCCTGAAAGTCAGTGCCATAGCAGTTTTCATGCTATTCTTTCAGGAATGGTATCTTTAAACTTTGTTTTATTCAACTTTGAATACAAATTTGATTATCCTTCCTTTTTTACAAAAACTATTCTTCCCCTGTCAGCTTTATAAATAGCTCCATAGTACTTTACCAAATCGCTGTAATCTTTAGAAGAAAATCGTCCTTCAAATTGCTGCCGGGTTCTTGTATATTTCACCTTTGAGCCTTCCAGATTTATGGTAGTACTATAGTTGCCAAATTTTGATTTTAAGCTTACCGGTTGCATTATTGATTCCAATGAATATCCATTTGGGATTTCAATTTCAACTGAATCAATATCATTATATGCATAGGTAAAACAGAGGTCATATTTTCGTTCGTGTTCAGGAGATAATTTATTATTACTTTGATTTAATAAGTTGGGGGTAAGAAAAAGTCGCTTACCCGTTATGGTGGCATAATTGCTTATAGAAATTTCAAGAGCTTCATCAATTTGCGGATAAGCATTTTTGTGTTCTACGTATTTAAATTCTGAAATATCATAAGTAGCCAGGTCTAAATATTCCTGCAATATTTCTTTTACTTTTTCTTTCGAAAGTCCATTTATCAAACCATGTAGGTCGTCTTGTTGAATGGATAAATAGCGTGTATCAACTTTTAACTTTAGTGACCCTTCTTCATCTAACTTTCCTTTTGCGGTTCGTACCTGTTGATTTTCCATTAGTCCATACCGTGGTGTATTTACCAGTGTGCCACCATTTTCATCAACCAATAGAGCCTTTCGGTTTCCCGTAAAATTCCCCATATAACCCGCAGGCGCTATTTGACTCGTGCACTCTAACCAAATTGTATCATTAGGTAATGGCACACAAAGAATTGCATGGTTAAACTGGTTAGAAGGGAAATCTTCCATCATGTAATGTTCTTGATTGCCGGCCTTTATTAGTGCGTATCGGGATTGAATATTTACTTCTTTTAACAGGCTGTACATATAATTGCTTAAAGCTTTACAATCGCCATATCTTTTGCTTGCAACATATGCTGCATCAAAAGGCTGCCATCCACCAATGCCTAATTGAATGCTGATATACCTTGTATTTTGCTGTAGAAAATCATATAGTATTTTTATTTTTTCATGATCGCTTTTTGCGTTTGCGGTTAATTCTTTTACTTGTTTTTTTATATGGGCAGGTAAAACATCTTTACCCTTGTTTAATTCATATAAAAATTTTCCAAAGTCTTTCCAGGTGGACATAATCCCTTTATATCCTTCCACTTCAAACTCGTCTGGAGCTAATGACAACATAGTTGTTAGTTCGTGCCAACGTGGTGCATAAGCTTCAGTTACTACTGCCGGCAGATCCTTAACTTGCCAGTAATAAGATTTCTTTTCGTTGTCTATTTTTTCTACTGGTGCTTTATTGTAATTCAAGGCTTTGTACCTAAACCTATAATCCGCAGGACAAATGAAAGTAAAATTGCTTTCTTCAACTGCAATGTTTTGACCTTCCTGTGTAATCCAACTTGGGAAATGAAAAGTATTATTATAACTTACTTCTACCTCGTATTCTACTGTATAAGGATAAATTTTATGATAAAAATTATGTGCCTTGTTCCTGTTATCATCCATTAAACTTATATCTGAAACTCCGCTTAGGTCCTGGATGTCTTTGCCTTTCAATTTTTTTAAAACTTTTCCATCAGCATCATACAAAGTACCTTCAATCGATTCAATTTTTCGAAGCTTATCATAATATTCCATAAAGGAGGCATACTTATCACCTTTTTCATTTAGAATGGTAAAAGCGTATTTATAATTAAGCTTTGTTTTAGTTGTATTAAAAACTTCGAAGCGAATTGCTTCATTACGTTTAACAACATTTGCATCTTTCAATAGTATGGGTGCAATGTTTTTAGCTGCATATGGTGCATCAGCGGCAAAGCTAACCTTACAGGTAAAAATGAATACGAGTAACAGGGTACGTGCCATTTTTAAATTTTCTTTTTAAATACTATTTGTTCTTTTTGTTTAGAAACAATAATGTTGAAAAACTCACGAAGATTTTCATATTCTTCTGGTTCAAACATTGTGCGCTGCATTTTTACTACCGAACGCATCGAAATAACATTAT
>JAKFCI010000198.1:0-23957 GCA_036676725.1 Chitinophagaceae bacterium | reverse complement strand
TTGGGTGGTTAATAGCTTTGTAATAGATTGGAAAAAAAACCGAAGTCCCCTGGTATTCCCAAAAAAATCTTTCAACCAGATGTGGGTTGAGATGAAAGGGAAAAATTAACTTAGCAAGGTGTTGATCTACTCACATACCATCACACCGCGTCTTCTTTATATTACCCGTTTTATATTAGGTGAGATCACAGATATCCCTTTTCAAATTACAACGGATATCAAAGAATACACTGATTTTAATGGAGCCAAAATAAATTACAGCCTACAACAAATTGATCAAACCGAAATATGGATCAAGCCTGCCGAATTATTATTTGAAAAGAAAATTAATGAGCAGGCCATATCCTGCGAAAACAAAAACGGGTATAAGATTTTTTATAGTACCGGTGGCGATTTAGGCTTTGACATATTTGCGGCTTCGTTTTATTTAATATCCAGGTACGAAGAATACCTTCCGCATATAGAGGATATGTATGGTCGTTATGCTCATGAAAATTCTTTAGCCTACAGGGAAGGTTTTCTGCATCAGCCCCTGGTGAATATTTGGATGAAGCATTTTCGCTTATTGTTTGCCGAACGTTTTCCTTTGTTACCATTGCGCAATCCCCGTTTTGTATTTATACCAACCTATGATATTGATATGGCCTGGTCCTATAAGCATAAAGGTTTTATACGCAATACCGGCGGGCTGGTTAAAGATTTGATGAAAGGTAATTTGCCTGGTGTTAAAGATCGGCTGGCTGTCCTGACCAATTTTAAGGATGATCCATATGCATCCTTTGAATGGTTGCATAAATTACATGAAGCTTATCGTCTTCAACCTGTTTATTTTTTTTTAATGGCACTGGATAATGGTTTGTATGATAAAAACATCAACCCTGGTTTGCCAGCAATGCAGTTGTTAATTAAACAGCATGCGGAACGTTATCTCCTGGGTATTCATCCTTCCTGGAAAAGCAAGGATAACAAAGTATGTATAACTGCTGAAAAGCAAATTTTAGAAAATATCATCCACCAAAAAATAATTTACTCCCGTCAGCATTATGTGCGTTTTCATTTACCGGGAACATACAGGCTATTGCAGGAAATTGGAATTAAGCATGATTATTCGATGGGTTATGGAAGTATCAATGGTTTCAGGGCTTCCGTAGCAAGTCCGTATGTATGGTACGACCTGGAGAAGGAACAGCAAACCAATTTACTGCTTCATCCTTTTTGTTTTATGGATGCAAATGCATTTTATGAACAGCATCTTTCACCGGAAGATGCATTAAATGAATTACGCTCTTTTACGCAACAATTGCAGCAATACGGAGGCTCATTAATTACAATTTGGCATAACAATTTTTTAGGAACGGATCCAAAGTTTAAAGGCTGGAAGGAAATTTACCAGCAATGGATAACCGAAATAAAAGGTGATGTTAATCCTCAAACTATTTGAGGATAACCCGGTATGCTTTATTGATCATATACACTCCCAGCAAAGCAACTGCACCACCAAGAGTAATAAAAATTGTCAGGTGCTCTCCCAAAAGCCAGGTGCCCAGCATTACTGCAACAATTGGATTAACATAAGCATATAGTGCGGTTTGTTCTGTTGGCAAATTTTGTAATGCATAGAGATAAGCAATAAACGCAATGATTGAACCAAACATGACCAGGTAAGCTATACTGGCCCATGACTGCCATGGAATATGAGAGATGGAAACAGCCGTGCCCGAAGCAGCAGTTATTCCTATCAATGCAGTGCCCGCAATGACCATCTGCAATCCTAAACTAAAATAAGGATTAAAAGATGCAGCATGTTTCTTGGTGTAAAGCATGGCAAAAGTCCATGTCCAGGTAGAAACCAGCGTTAATAAGATTCCGAAACGAAAATCAGCATTAAAAAAACTATCCAGGTGCTCATAAAAGATAATACAAATACCGGTGAAGCCTAATAAAAATCCAATGATCGCTTTTACAGGCACTTTTGATGAAGCTGTAAACAAACTAATCAGTACAAGCCATAATGGAAAAATGGCAGCCATGATAGAAGCCAATCCTGCTGGAATAAATTTTACGCCCCAGGTTGATAAACCATTACTGAAAACAAAATTCAAACAACTTAAAACCAGTATCGTTATCCATTCTTTTTTCCTGGGGAATTTAGCGCCCCTGATCATAAAATAGATAACGTATAATAATCCCGCTATCAATTGCCTGATGCCTGCCAACTGCAGGCCCGGCATATATTTTACGCCTTCTTTGGATACGATCCAGGTGGTACCCCATAGAAAGCAAACAGTGCTTAAAGCAAAAATGGCTTTTGTCCTCGTTCCCTTTTTATGAATGAATAACGGGTTGTATTCATTGATGGATCTTAATACATCCGCTGAAGGCTGGATTAACGTTCTATTCAGGTCAAAACGGGACATTATCGTTGGTTAAATAATCAATGTTTAAAATGGCGCAAACCTGTCAATACCATTGCCAGGTTATGTTCCTTGCAGTAATCAATGGAATCCTTATCCCGTATGGAACCTCCAGGTTGTATAAAAGCGGTTATGCCTGACTGGTAGCCAAGCATCACGCAATCATTAAAAGGGAAAAATGCATCACTGGCCATGACTGCACCACGTAATTCAAACTCAAATTGTTTGGCTTTTTCAATGGCTTGTCGCAAAGCATCAATACGGCTGGTTTGTCCACAACCTTTCCCGATCAATTGTTTGTTTTTCACCAATGCAATAGCATTAGATTTTAAGTGTTTACAAACCAGGTTTGCAAAAACCAGGTCTTCTTTTTCCGTTTCAGTTGTTTCTCTTCCCCCCGTTTCGTTCCAGTTTGCAAAATTTCCTTCATCCATTCCCTGTACAAGTACGCCATTTAGTAACGAACGATATTGTTTGGTTGATTGCAAATCTTTTTTAGATTGTAAGAGTATCCTGTTTTTCTTTGAACGTAAAACTTCCAAAGCATCATCATCAAAACCGGGAGCAATTAAAACTTCAAAGAAAATTTCGTTGATAAGTCCGGCTGTTGTCTTGTCTATTGTTTTATTGCAAACCAATACGCCACCAAAAGCGCTTTCCGGGTCGCCTGCCAATGCCGCTTTCCAACTTTCAGCCACAGATCCCCGTGCAGCAATGCCGCAAACATTGGTATGTTTGATGATGGCAAAAACAACATCTTTTTCTTTTGTTTCTGCCTGGTTAAATTCCCTGATCAGTTGCATGGCCGCATCTACATCCACCAAATTATTATAAGATAATTCTTTGCCATTCAGCTGATCAAACAGTTCGTTGATCTGTCCATAAAAAATACCTGACTGGTGTGGATTTTCACCGTAACGCATGGCTTTTGGCCCGGGAACCGATTCAATAAAGTTTAATGATTCAGTGGATGCAAAATATTTTGAGATAGCTACATCATAATGTGCAACTATTTCAAAAGCTTTAGCCGCAAACGATCTGCGTTGCTCAATGGTAACATTGCCACCCGATTCAACCAATAAATTTTCAAGGGCTGCATAATCTTTTTTTGCTGCTACCACCAATACATCTTTATAATTTTTGGCTGCACCACGGATCATAGATGGTCCGCCAATATCAATTTTTTCAATGATCAGTTTTTCATCGTTCGTGGTGGCAAGCGTTTCTTCAAATGGATACAGGTCCACGATCACAAGGTCAATTTCAGGGATGCTGAATTGGATCATTTCCTTAACATCCGTTTCATTATCTCTTCTGCCTAATATTCCACCAAAAACCCCCGGATGCAAAGTTTTTACACGGCCACCGAGAATAGATGGATAGCCGGTTAATTCTTCAACCGGCACAACCGCGATACCTAATTTCTCAATAAACTGTTGCGTGCCTCCTGTACTGTAAATAGTTATATCCAGGGCAGCTAATTGTTTTACAATGGCTTCTAATCCGTCCTTATAGAAAACGGAAATCAGTGCAGATTTTATTTTTTTTGTCATGTTGATTTGATTAAAAGGCAGGCAAGGTTTGCCGGGTAAACCGGCCGGGAAGGCGCAAAAGTAAATTAATTCGGGTTGAATACAAAGGCTCCTTTTTCAGACACAGCATGAAAGGGGATTTGATGCTGATCCAGGTATGGTTTCCAGCGATTGATAAAATATGCAGGTACAGAACCATCCATCACCATTTGTTTTATCCGATAAGCTTTTAATAAACCTTGCATATCCAAAAATGTTTTTCCGGAAATGATCAGCAGGTCAACCGGCTGCCTGCTCGTAGTATCCATATTTTTAATAGAAGTCGGGATCATGGCAATTTTGTACTTGCCATATTCAAAAAAACGAGGCGCATGCTGCCTGGAAATATCATATTCAGCATGATTGATCCGGTTATAAATGCGGGATGGTTTTAAATGAAAGTTTAAAATGAATTCATCTTTTAATATCGCTTCATCACCGGTAAAAAAAGTGTTTTGACCCTTAATGAAGTCGATTGCAGGGAGCCCCGGCACATTATAAACAATCAGCTTTTCCTGTTTTCTTGCTTCGTAGTACGACATTCCATGTAGAATAAAAAACAGGAGCAGCCCAGAAAAGCCAAACACAAAAGCAGGCTTACTCTTATAAAACAGCCAATAAGAAAATCCTGCAATCATGATGATCATTAATACCGATTGAGCCAGGGAAATTTGCAATCCATCCCATAAAGAAAAAGGAATGGCATCTATTCTTTCAACATAGCCATTCATCATTTTAATTAATACAGTAAGCATTAATCCAATTCCTTTTGCCAATATTGGGATAAAGGAAACTGCGCAGAGCAGTATTTCTCCATATAGGATTAACCCCGATAATGGAACGGTAATAAAATTTGATAGCAGGAAAAGGTTTGGGAACTGGTGAAAATGATAAACGCTTATCGGGATAGTTAAGATCTGTGCCGATATAGTTACCGCATTCAACTTCCAGAAATTATCCAGCAATTTATTTTTTATATAAATCAATTTGTAAATCGGTTGCATGAAAATGACAATGCTCAAAACGGCCGCATAGGAAAGTTGAAATCCAACATCCCACAAATAATATGGATTAATACATAACAATATAAATGCGGAAAGAGAAAGTGTATTATAAATAGAAGTTTTGCGAGAAAAATTTTCACCCAGTACGATGCAGGTAAACATCAATGCAGACCGAAGTACGGAAGGCTGCGCACCCGCAAGCAGTGTAAATAACCAAAGAAATAAAACAATGATGACAGGTACCATCCATTTGGATCTTCGGTTTCTTTTAAATGGTTTTAACAGGCTGACCAGGATAATATAGATCATGCCTAAATGCAATCCTGAAATAGCGATTACATGCACCACACCAGTACGTGTATACGCCTGGACAAGATTTTTATCCAGGTCATCTTTGTAACCAATCAGCAGGGCTTCAGCCAGGCCGGTTTCTTTTTCACCAACAATATTATTTTTCAGAATCCGGATTACTGTTTGCCGGGTATCTATTAAAAATTGTTTAAACCAATTTGCATCCTGGCCGGGAAGTAATTTGAATTCATTTGTTTTCAAATAAACCTGGTGTGTAATATCCTGGAAAAGGCAAAATCGTTTATAATCAAAACCCCCCGGATTGCCTGCATTTTGAATGTTTTGCAATGGTTTTTTAAAGACCAGTTGTTGTCCATACTTATAAGTATTTATGACGGAATCCTTTTGAAAATAAATGATCAGGTCACCTTTTACTTTTTTTAAGGTACCATCATCATTCAACCATCTTGCAGAAGCAAGCGCTTTGTAGGATTTATTCTTTTGGATAGGATCTTCCTGTAAAGTGACGATCAAAGTTTGTTTTGGCTGATAATACTTTCCTAACCAGTTTTCATGGTTGCGGATATCCTGCATCCATGCCAGCAAGCCACCGAAAGCAGCAAAAGAAATACAAAAACTAATGCCGGTTATCCAGCCTAATTGAAATTTTTTAAAAAGCGGGAGAGCAAATAAGGTAATTGTAAATATGATGGAAGTAATAAGTAATGCGGCTAACCATATAACGGTTAACTGTAACTGCCATTGCAGGATGATGCCTGCCACCAAAGGCAATAAAAGCCTGATAAAGGGTGCTCGTTTTAATATGGAAGCGCCTGCCGGTTGCATTATTCGGAACCAACTTTTTAAAAAGTTTAGGGCAGGGGATAAATATTATGGATGATTTTTCAGGAAAGCATTTTCTTGATGTAAGCTATTTGTCCCAAATGATAAATATCGTGTTGTATTATTCCATTGATCAATGTCCTGTTTTCATAGTCTCTTTCATGAACCGGACTTTGCAGATCTTCATCTTTCATTGTATTGATCAAATTCAAAAACCTTTCTTGCGTATCATTTAGTTGTTCGATGCCTTTTTGCCAAAGACTTTTATCCTGGTGGTCCAATACCTGCCAGTCATTTTCTTCGAAAGATTTAACCGTTGCAGAAGATTTTTCTAACCGATTGATGGTAAACAAACGCCAGTTGATCATATGATAAAGGAGTTCCAATATGCTGTGCTGGCCGTTGGGTTTTTGACTGGCAATATCTTCATTAATTTCTTTCAGAATAACCTGGATGTTTCTGCCAAACCAGGGCTCTCCAGCAAAATTTTCATTTAACTGCGCCGCATACATTTTCAATTCATTATTCATCATATGCTTGTTTAGATCTTTCAATATTAAAAATTACTTCGAATGGAAGTTTCTGCCAAATCAAATATCAAATTCAAACTTATTTTTTAATCAAACTTTTAATGATCCACGAAATGCCCTGGCTGCATAATAAGATTGTGCGCCATTGTGATAAAGAAATACATGATTGTAGCGGCGATCGCAAAAAAAGGCGCCACCGAGATCCCTGATTTCCGGAGGGGTTTTTATCCAGCTCGATGTTTTTAAATCAAATTCGCCAAGCTTCTGCAGCTGCCGGTATTCATCTTCTGTTAGAAGTTCAATGCCCATGTCAGCAGCCATATCAACAGCATTATTTGCGGGTTTGTGTTCTTTCCTCGATTCAAGTGCTTCGCGGTCGTAACAAACACTTCTGCGATCTTTTGGACTTTCAGCCGCACAATCATAAAAAATGTATTCCCCCGTTTTTTTATCATGGCCAACAACATCCGGCTCACCTCCTGTTCTTTCCATTTCATTGAGTGACCATAATTTTTCAGTGTTTGCTTCCAGCTTTGATTGAATTTTTGCCCATTCAAAACCTTTATGGCGATGCATGTTTTTTTCAAATCGGGACTTTAATGTTTTAAGTAGTTGCTCACGCTGGGAAGATGACAGTTCCTTTTTATTGTTTTTTATCTTACTCATTCTTTTATTTTAAAAGCTTGCAACAGGCTGCTAATTACAATTGGACAAATGCTTTGAATGAAACTTATTTTTTTGCTGCAGCGGCTATCATTTTTTCCAAAACTTTTGTGTCCACGTCTTCGAGTTTATTGATATAAAGGCAACCAACGCCGGTCTTGTGCTTACCTAATTTAGTTAATGCATCTTCGTGCTGTTTTAAATCTATCAGGTGTAAGGAGATATTGGCTTTGCGTGGTGAAAAACCAATTTTGAACCAATCCACTTCTCTGCCGGTAGCAGGACTCTTATATCTTACATTTCCAAAACCGATCATGGAGCTGCCCCACATTTTTGGTTTTTCCTTCATCGCCTTTTCCATCATTTTAAGTATGACCTGGCTGTCTTTACGCTTTTGTTCATTGGGTATATTTTCAATGAAACTGTCTACGCTTTCAGCAGTTTGTTTGGTTTTAATTTCTGCTAATTTGCCCATAAAAAATATTTTTTATAAGGAGTTATTTCGATCAGGGTTGATGGCATGATGGAGTTGTATTTGGCAATTGCAACACCACTCAAAAACCAGTTATAATCATAAAATGAAGATAATAAATAAAAGTGTTTTTATTTTTCAAGGAGTAGCCCGGTATACAACAATGAACAATGACTATGCGTGTGGTTTGGACGTCATGAGTGATGGTTCAACGCTGTAATTCACTGCTTTAATAATCAGCCAAAAGCAAAATATCCATTCTCCAATAGCACAGGGAATAAGGATAGCCGGGTATATAATTTTTGCCAGGTTTGGAAAAAGAAACCAAACAAAACTGTTGAAGATATAACAGCAGCCTCCAAGCAAGATGAGGATGCCTAAAAATTTTGGAAACATTCTGGATTTAAAAATTAAGTAACCAAGAATGAGCAGGTGAAAGCCAAAAAACAGGAGGCTGATATTATACCCCGCACCATGTAATTTTATAGCAAATAAAGCAAAAGCGTTGAGCTGATTGGTATTAAATACATCCAGGTATCCAGGTCCCTGTAAAAAAAATAAGGATGCGTAATGACTCAATGCGGTTAAACCTAAAATAGCGATGCTGGTAAGTCTGAAGAATGTAGAAAGTAATGACAGGTTCTTACTTGTTTCTTTAAATAATATGAATAGAATAGTTGTTACACCTATATCACAAACCAGCATCAGCAATTCACTGACAAAACCAAACCGGAACCAAAATTCAGCACCAAGGATATTTGCTGCGGTTATTGTTGCATTATCGTAATCAACCAGGCTGTCTCGCACAAAAACCTGGGCAATGAGTCCAAAAATGATGATCAGTAAATAAAGAAATCCTGCGATTCTTGCCATTTTTATTTTTGAATCCATTGTTTGCTTTATTTAAATACGTATGAATAAAGGCTTTGTTACAATATGTTAATCTCTTGCACTTATAAAGCTCCATTGAGTTTTAGCAACAATGCGAATTGCCATTAGGAAAGTACTACTGGAAACTTAAATTACCCCGATTTTTTTGCTGCCAGCGTTTAACTCAGATTACATTTGCGAGGTGAATGAAATTTTAAATAACCCGGTATATCATGCTTTGCTTTCTGGGGATGCAAATAAAGCTCTTGGATCTGGAACGGTGAAATTTTTTGACCCGGATGTTTCTCCTTTTGTTGGCTTCCCGGAACAATATGAAGATGGTTTCAAAGTTTTGCACCAGTTATTGCCTGCGGACCGGAATATACTTTATGCAAGCAGGCAGGAAATTGATTTGCCAGGTGGTTGGGAGTTGATTCAATTTATCCGGGGATCCCAGTTTTTATACCTTTCAGGTAAAAAGTTTGATAATGATTTTTCAGATATAATTCCGTTGAATCCACAACACGTTGATCAAATGGTAAAACTTGCCGTGCTTACCAGGCCGGGACCTTTTGGAAAAAGAACGATTGATTTTGGGCACTATCATGGCATATTTAATAACGATAATTTAGTTGCTATGACAGGGAGAAGACTTCATGTGTATGATTATACGGAAGTCAGTGCAGTATGTACGCATCCGGATTTTTTAGGGAGAAGGTATGCGCAGCGTTTGATTCAACACCAGATCAATTCTATTTTGGAAGAAAAGAAGATCCCCTTTTTACATGTTCGTTCCGATAACAACCGGGCAATAGATCTGTATGAAAGACTGGGGTTTGTAAAAAATGGCAACATGAACTTTTATTTCTTTCAAAGAAAAGACAGTGAATAGAATGGATCTTTAACCCGGATTATTTTGCTATTGCGATTCCTTTTTTATTCGGTTTTAAAAACTTGAAGGAGGATTAACTTTTATTCATTGTTTGGTTCATAGTAAAGGATTACTGCACCACCACTGAAGGTTTTTGTCCTGGTAAGTTTAAGCATGGTTCTGTCGCTTATATCTTCAAATAATGGCAAGCCTTTTCCCGCAATAACAGGATGAACACAAAGTTGTAATTCATCAAGCAGGTTAAGTTTCATCAACTGTATAATTAAACTCCGGCTGCCTGCAAAAATGTTTTTACTTCCCTCATTGCGGGATTGTTTGAGTGCTATAACTTTTTCTTTTAGCGGTTGATTTGACAATTCTGCGCTATCCCAATCTACATTTGTCATCGTATTTGAAAAAACTATTTTTGGAACTTTATTTATAGTCATAGCAAAGTCGTCCATTGGTTTTTCCCCTGAAGGATTTTTTACCAGCGTTTTCCAGTATTCCATCAATTGATATGTTATTCGGCCATATAGAATAGTATTAGCGTCGTTTAACAAATCTGTATAATGCTGGTGTATTTCCTCATCAGGCAATATTGCTGTATGATCACAAAATCCGTCAATGGTCATATTGATTGCACCGATAATTTTTTTCATAGCTTTTAATAATTGACGTGATGCGTTGCCCGAAATTATTTTCTATGACATTTTCTGATTCAAATATTTCAATGTATTAATCATTCCAAATTCAAAAACTTCTCTTAAAGAACTCACTTAAAAATGCGGTATGCGCAGCAACTATAAATTAAACCTCATTTGCTACCCTTGCAAACTTATTTCTGTACTCAATGGGAGTGAGCCCTGTAATCTTTTTAAAAATATCCCTGAATGCTTTTGTGTCCGTATAACCTACTTCATACATTATTTCATTTACATTTTTTCTAGATGCTTCAAAAAATTTTTTGGCAGCTTCTATTCTCACCCTCTGTATATACTCTATCGGTGTATTGTTGGTAGCCTGTTTAAATCTTCTTTCAAAAGTTCTGCGACCTGTGTTAATTAAATTGGCCAAATTGTCTATAGGAATTTTATCACAGTAGTGTTTTTCAATATAATCCTGTACATTTTGAATTTCAGTATCCACATGATTTCTTTGACCCCTGAATATTGCAAACTGGGATTGGCTGTCTCTTCCAATATCTAACGCGAAATATTTTGAAAGCATGACGGCTGTTTCTCTGTCAGAAAATTTTTCAACCAGGTATAATATTAAATTCCATAAACTGTTTGCACCACCACTGCTGTAAATATTTCCGTGTTCTGTAATGATTGCACCATCTTCAACCTCCACATCAGGATATCGCTCTTTAAATTCATTAATATATGCCCAATGTGTAGAGCATTTTTTACCATTGAGTAAACCCGTTTCAGCAAGCAGGAAAGCACCAATACACAAACTGGCAAGACTTGCGCCGTTCTCATGTAACTTTTTAAAATAAGGTATCGCTTCTAAATTTGCTTGCACTCCTTTGTTGGTATCGCCAAATGTTGGTGGTATAAAAAGTAAGTCGGTTTTAATCACATCTTTTAATAGCCTGTTGGTTTTGACAGTGTACTCACCATTGTTTGCATGCACATATTCATTTAAGCCAACGTACTCTACCTCAAAAGCTGGTTTTTTGCCAAACGCAGTTAAAAACTCATTGGCTGTTTGAAAGCTTCTAAAGGGTGGGGTAACAGCTTCAATTACCCCATGTTCAGGTACAAAAACGGAAACTAACATTGGTTAAGTTTTAAACTACAAGATAAAATAGGTTTGTCATAATTCACCCCTATAGTTGTCATTTTCACTACAGGCCTGGTTGTTTATCCTGTTTTAATTTTGAATAATAAAATCTAACAATCAAAAAATAATAATGGAACAAAAAAGAATTACGATTAACGCAACAGTAAATGCTCCAGTAGCAAAAGTTTGGAAAGCCTGGAATACACCGGCCGACATTATGCAATGGAACACAGCTGACCCTGGTTGGCATTGCCCGGCTAGTGAAAACAACCTGGTCGTTGGTGGCAAGTTTAATAACAGGATGGAAGCAAGAGATGGCAGTTTTGGTTTCGACTTTGAAGGTGTTTATGATAAGATTGATTTACATAAAGAAATTTCTTACACCATGCCTGATGGAAGAAAGGCTACTACTTTGTTTACCGATCAAAATGACAAAACCAAAATAGAAACCACGTTTGATGCCGAATCAGAAAACGATCCTGAATTTCAAAAGCAGGGATGGCAGGCTATTATGGACAACTTTGTTAAGTATGTTGAATCAAAAAATTAATCAACAGTAAATATTACACAATGAAAAAGAATAAAATAATTTTTTGGGCGGCAACAATCATCTTAATACTCTGGGAAGGTTTGATGCCACTTGGCACTGTACTGTTTGCACCAGAATATGCGAATGCAGGTACAAAACCTTTAGGCTACCCGGATTACTTTGCCTATGCATTGATCACCTGTAAAGCGCTGGGCATTTTAGCTATTTCCTATCCCGGAACACCACGCAAATTAAAGGAATGGGCATATGCAGGGCTGACTTTTAATTTGATCTTTGCTTTTATCAGTCATGCATGGGTAGATAAAAATATTGGGTTTATGCTGATGCCTCTTGTGGTACTGGGAATTCTTGCCGTTTCTTATGATTATAACAATAAAATTCATTGGCAGGAACAGGAAATTAAACAACATGTAAATTCCAGGTCTTTAGTCGTGAATCTTTAACCGGCAAGCAAATCAACAGCAGCAAGATAAAAGACAGAGTAAAAAGCAAACATTAATTAATCACCATATAAATTAAATAATAATGACAAACAATGCTGTTTCATTACACAGGGTCATTAAGGCAAACCCGGAAAAAGTATTCAGGGCATTTGCAGATCCAGTTGCACATTCAACCTGGCTGCCTCCATATGGCTTTATATGCACTATACAGCAAATGGATTTTAAGGTGGGTGGTAAGTTTAAAATGACCTTTATAAATTTCAGTACAGGAAATGGACATTCATTTGGTGGAGAATATCTTGAAATAAAACCCAATGAGTATATTAAATACAGCGATAAGTTCGACGACCCGAACTTACCAGGAGAAATGACAACTTCCATTTGGCTGAATAAGGTTTCAGTGGGCACTGAACTTAAAGTGGTTCAAGAGGGAATTCCGGATGTAATACCAACTGAAATGTGTTATTTAGGCTGGCAGGATACACTGGATAAATTAATAAAACTTGTAGAGCCTGAAATCCCTGATGCTTAAGTCGCCTGTTTTGGTTGAGCAAAATTATACTAAAATAAAAAGTGCCATATTCATTACATTTCCCGGGAATTGTAAAAAGGCACTTACATTTTACCAGGCCTGCTTTGGTGGCAAATTGCAATTTGAAATTTTTGAAAATAAATTAAAGGGATTTACTGAAATGCTGGTCATCAGCGGATCGCTGGTTTCTGACAGGATAATTATTTACGGTTCAGACCTGGTACACAATGAAGGAAGAAAACTCGGGAATTACATGTCAGTTTTTCTGCATTGCAAAAGTATTAAGGATAGAAAAATGCTCATTGAAAAGCTGGAAGCCGGTAAAAAAAATCTTTTAATGAAGCATCCCGATGAACAAAAACTTGTGGAACTAACGGATGCTTTTGATGTAAGGTGGATATTGGGTGTTTAGCTGCAATAAATATTTGCCAATAAGCATTGACGTTATACAATATTTGGAAAAAATCAGCCCGGCATTTGTACAAAATTTATTACCCGGAATACTTATCGTTCATTGTTAATAATTTAATCAGAAACAGGTTGGACATACAAATTAAATAAACAAGATAAGTGCGAAATGAGCGTACAAAGCCAAATAAAAAAATATATTGGAAGCCAGCCAGAACCAAAGCGTTCTGACATTGAACTATTGCACAAACACATCCTTCAGATATTGCCAAAATGTAAACTGTGGTTTTTAGACGGCAAGGACGATAATGGCAAAATTGTTTCTAATCCTAATATTGGATATGGATTACAGACAATAAAATATGCTGATGGAAAGACCAAAACCTTTTATCAAATTGGGATCAGCACAAATTCGACCGGGATATCTATTTATATAATGGGTATGGAAGACAAAAAATATTTGCCTGAAACCTATGGAAAAATTATAGGCAAAGCAAGTGTAACGGGATACTGTATAAAATTCAAAAGACCAAAAGATATAAATCTTGACATTCTTGCATCAGCTATACGAGAAGGAGTGGAGCAGACAAATTAGTTTACAAAGAATTCGTAAACCATTCACATCCAACTTGCGCACAACGCCAAAGGAATGATGGATTGTATTTATTTCTTTAGCTTTTTATGCTATGCTCGAAATTGTTATTTTTCACAAATTTCTTTCAACTTTTCGAGTGCTTTTGGGTATGACTGGTTCATATAATCAATAAAATCTCCTGTAGTGTCTAAGTCAACGGTAACGGTTGTAGTCCCCCGTCCGACCGGATCGTCCGGGCGGGCATTGTTTTCTTCGAAAGTATAATTTTCAAATCCGTTTGCCCATTTTTCAATTTCCGGTCCTGCTGTAATTTCCTGGTCTGCTTTTAAAAGACCATAATGTTGAATTGAAACAAATTGGTTAGGAATGTTTTCGGCTATCCTTGAAACCATACCTCCCTTTTCTCCTTTCTCATCTACGCCCAGGAATAGAATTTTATTTCCCTTGTCCCAATTTCCTTCATAGGTAGATGTCGGGTTGAACAAAGAAGTCCATTGCTCGTAAGTTGATTTATTGTTTATGCCAAGCATACAATCATAAACCTTGCTTACTGGAGCATTAATGCTGACTTTAAATTGTAACTTTTCCATAATACTAATATTTGTTTAAATTATCGCGATAGTTATCGGGATTGTTTGTTTAATTTTTGTCATGCTTATCAGTCGTTTAAAAGTATTTTTTTAGCATTACACTTGATACGAATCCCGGTGGCCATTGGAGCCATTCAATTTAAACAAATTTGTCAATAGAAGCACAACACTTTGCCTGGCGCAAAATAAATACTGGCGGCTGCTTTTTTTTAAACAGCTTTCTTCAATTCCTTTTTCGCTGTTTTAATAAATACTTCCTTGTCTTTTTTCACTTCTTTCAACATTGCTTTTCTGTCGGCTGGTATGGTAAAATACTTCTCGGCCCACAAATTTATTTCTATCATCACGGGCAATAAGTCAATTCCTTTTTGAGTGAGTTTGTATAAAACTTTCGCTTTGCTGTCGGGGTGGTCTGATTTGGTAATTATTCCGTTTTCTTCAAGCGTTTGCAGCCGGGAAGCCAAAATGTTAGTTGCTATTTTTTCGCCAGATTTCAGAAAGTCGCCATAAGTGCACTGTTTAGCGAACATTAAATCTCGCACAATCAATAAAGACCACTTGTCGCCCCAAATGTCAAGGGAACAACTAACGGGACAATCTGACCTTTTTTTACTGACTTTCATAGTTCATTTTTTAATGCCTGATTATTTTATTTCTCAAATGGAATCCCCTAATGATCAGCTGTACTTGTTGTATATCAGTTGTTGGGGTAATGATAAATATTTATTAAAACCACTTGCAAAATAAAAGTTGTTTATTAAGTTTGCACTTGCAAATTGAAAGCAAATTTACAGACTTTCTAAAACAAGGACAAAATGGATTTGAAAAATAAAACGATTTTAATCACCGGTGGTAGTGCCGGTATCGGGCTTGAAGCCGCTAAACAATTCCTGGAAATTGGTGCTAAAGTCATCATTACAGGAAGAAGCCAGGACAAATTAGAAAAAGCGAAAAAATTGTATCCAAATCTGGTTGCCATAAAAAGCGATGTAGCCATCGAAGAAGATGCCATTTCTCTTTACAAACAAGTTGAACAGTTAGGTGGAATTGACATTCTTTACAACAATGCAGGTGTTGGGGTGATGCCATCAAATTTGGGCATGGCTAATGACAAACATGCACAAGGCGCGGCTTATGAAATGAACATAAATTACCTAGGTGTCATTCGACTGAACAATCTTTTTATGAATATGCTGAAATCAAGAAAGGATGGAGCAATCATCAACACAACATCTGTTTTGAGTTATGTGCCTTCATTGTTTGAAGCGACTTATTCGGCCACCAAAACAGCTTTGGCGTTTTATACAATATCGCTTCGTGAACATTTGCGAATTTCAAACAGCAAATTGAAAGTATTTGAGTTATTGCCACCTGCGGTGGAAACAGAATTAATTGCACACCGAAAGGTCAAAAAAATGAGCACTGAAAAATTGATAAAAGGATTGATTGCAGGTTTGCAAAAAGACCGATACACCATTCGTATGGGATATACAAGCAGTTTTTTCTATCTCAATCGCATTTTTCCAAAATTAGCTTTTGCGCTGGTTAATCCTAAAAAAGCCGAAAAATATTTACACTAATTGCAAACAACATGAAACGACCCATTTGCAAGCCTTGCTCACATAGCAGGATGACCATTGGCGAGTTCCATGACCGATAAAAGCAAATTATAAACAGATGAAAGCATACATCATAAGTCGTTACAGCAAAGAAGACAAACTTCAATTAACAAAAGTTCCGGTGCCAATGGCAAAAGAAAACGAAGTATTAATTCAAATTCATTCGGCAAGTATCAATCATTTGGATGCCAAACTAAAAAGTGGTGAGTTTAAGCAAATACTTCCTTACAAATTACCGTTGATTTTGGGACATGATGTTGCAGGCGTTGTAACGAAAGTCGGCTCAAAGGTCAGTCGTTTTAAAATTGGAGATGAAGTGTTTGCCCGTCTTGCAGATTTTCGGATTGGAGCCTTTGCCGAATACATTGCTGTGAATGAAAATGATGTTGCCTTAAAACCCAAAAATATTTCCATGGAAGCAGCAGCTTCATTCCCATTGGTTGCTTTAACTGTTTGGCAGGCGTTTGTTGAAAAGGGAAATCTTAAAAAAGGCCAGAAAGTTTTTATCCAGGCAGGTTCGGGTGGTGTGGGAACGATTGCTATTCAGTTGGCAAAACATTTGGGTGCAACTGTTGCCACAACTACAAGTGCCGATAATTTTGAATTGGTAAAAAGTTTGGGTGCTGATGTTGTGATTGATTACAAAACGCAGGATTTTGAAACCATTTTAAAAGATTTCGATTTAGTGTTGAATAGCCAGGATGAAAAAACGCTTGAAAAGTCGTTGCGAATTTTGAAGCCGGGCGGGAAAGTCATTTCTATTTCAGGTCCGCCCGATACGGCTTTTGCGAAAGAAATCAGGTTGCCGTGGTTTATGAAAATGGCTATTTTCTTTTTGAGCAGAAAAGTCAAAAGCCAGGCAAAGAAACTTGGTATTGATTACTCGTTCCTGTTTATGCAAGCCAGTGGAAAACAGTTGTCAGAAATTGGAAAATTGATTGAATCAGGGATAATTCGTCCTGTGGTAGATAAGGTTTTTTCGTTTGAAGAGATGAACGAAGCAATGTCTTACGTTTTGAATGGACGTGCCAAAGGAAAAGTCGTTGTAAGAGTCAGGTAAGTTTGTCTGATTATTGATTCCGCCAAAGTTGAACGGCCTACTGCTGTGCTGATATTCTATGATTCGTCAGCCCGAACCAAAGATGAGTAAAGTTAATACAGTTGATATTTTATTCTATAGCCAGCTTTACTCGTCCAGCCCGATTTGCAGCTGTTAGCGAATAGGACGGTCAGAATATATTCGTTAGCCAACATAGCAGAAAACCCCATGTTATAATTAGTCGTCTTTATTCATATGGATGCTGTTTTTCCAAAAAAAAATCCAGATTCAAAGGCGATAATCTGTTAGTTAATGAGTAGTTATTATAATACAAGAAGGATCCATTATTTTCTCTAAGTAAAACACCACTGACATTCTTCATCATTTGTATATTGGTATAATAAAGTGCGTCTTTCAAGTGGTGAAATTTAGTATTTGGATAATATTCTTGAAAAGCGAACTCACCAATATATTGTGCGGGATATCCATAAAGGCTATGATTTAAATCTTTTGCATCAATTGCGCTTGTAAATTCTAAATAAACACAAAGTAAAAGAGGTTTATCCATCTGTTCAGCTAATGGGCCATACTTTTGAGCTTTCTGGGCTAGCGAACCATTTTTTCCGCCCACTTTTTCCGGTTTCCATTCAATGGAATGCGGTCCATCAACTAAGTATCTGTCTGGATTTTCGATTTTGAACTTATGATATTCAACATCCTCTGCTCTATGTTTATTCATGTCATTTTGTGTGGGATTGATATGGCAAACTTCAGCAATAATTTCCTGCCCTTTCAGCTTAAATAGAAAATCGGGAGTCTGATTGTCAGAGCCTAGTTTCTGATTATATCTTATTGTTTCACCAATTTCTTCGAAGTAAATACCGAAATGGGCTTCTGTTAGTAAGGATTTCAGATTAAGAAGACTTCCTTCGGCCTTAATTTTTTCAAATAAACTTATGCCGTTACGCTTGCTAAATGCTTCAATTTTTGAAAGTATTTCAGGTTTTATAGTCTCAAAAAGCTTCATGAGTGGAGAGTGCAGGTTGCAACCAACAACGTTAAAGGATTGGCGTTTGTGACGTAATAGAATTTCTTCGTGCCGGAACCAATGCTGATTAAAGATATAGTGTTGATTGTAATTTCAAAGCTTAGTTATCAATTCAAATAGCATAGTCTTGCACAAATCACAGGTCAGGAGCATGTTCAAGTGATTTTAAAAAAATCAATTAAAATCAAACAATAAAGAATGCCACCCAAATTAGCAATTAAAATTTCTTTACTTTTTCGATAAGTTTTTGAAAAAGCCATAAATCCAGGAAATAAAAATGCATTGGCTGTCAATGTCAGTGGTAATAATAATAAACCAATACCAAATGAACCGCCCGTTGTAAAAATGATTTCTAAAGTTTTCGGAAGTAGGAAATATAGATTAATGGTGATGCTTATTATTGCAATTGCAAAAGCAATAGGTATTTCGATATTTAAAGAAATTCTCTGCAATTTTGAAAGTGTAATTAGAAAATATCAATTATCATACTGGTTAGAAAAGATTGCGCCTAACGTTGAAGCATTGGCGATGTGGTGTAAATAGAATTCCTTCGCTCCGGAACCAATGCTGATTAAAGTTATGAAGTTGATTTTAATTCAATAGCATAATTAATAACGTCAAGCTAGAACCGAAATTTGTTTCTTATAAATGCTGAATTTTATTCAATCACCATAACATCAATGCAATATTGTGTACTGTATTTATTCTGTCCAAAGTAGAAAGTTTACACTGTTATAGCGCATTCTCTTTTCTTCATCAATTTCCCCTTGAAAGATGTCGTAAAAGGAGTCTTTAGTAAAAGCATTTCTTTCCTTTGTTAATGTTAATGATAAGTGTTGTATCGTCTCTTTTATTCCAGGTGGTGTTGAAGCTAAAATATTTTCCACCAGGTTCTCCAACTGCTTCATCTTCACATAATCACTTTCCGGTTTCAGGCTTACATGAATGGGATTCAGGAGAATTGCATATAAGTCTGGGTAAAATTTAAATGTTTCAAGCGCCAGCAATGATACTATATAGGCTTTGGGCTGCACATACTTTTGATTTCTGTCCATCCCTGCAGTCATTACCTGTATCTTATGGTTTAATGTACTATCATAAACAGCTTTTAATAATTTCACCTGCCTTTTCAAATTTTCAGGCAGCTGAAGTGAATTTCGCTTCAGCCGATATTTCGGAAGTAATTCGGTCTTTATAAATGTGATATAATTGGTTCTTGCTATAATGTCATTATAGTAAATCGTGTCACCTATACATTTCCTGTAATCAGGCTTCGACAATATTGTACTGTCACAGGTGTTAGAAAAAAGTGTCAGGTTTTGTCCAAACAAGGATAACGATGAAACAAGATATGTAATGATTAAAATTGATCGCATAATATAACACACGGCCTGGGCTTTATCGATTTACCGGCATTAGCATTCTGTCAGCTAAAAAATTTCGATAAAAGTTATGATGTAGCAAGTTTTTATTTTGCTGATTCGTGAATATGAACAATTTTCCATTGACCATCTATCTTTTTCCATACATAAGTGTAAGCACCTGTTCCAATGTCTAAGACTTTGTCATCGAGAGTAATAAGTTCAGCTATTGCAGTAAAACCGATTAACGCTGCATCTTTGGCAAGAACCTGAACTACCGGATCTTCTACTTTCATTGTAAAACGCTTTGTTCCTTTCAGAATTTCAGGATATATTTTTTTAAATTCATCATTACTACCAACAGATAATTTCATATTACGATAATACCTGAAGCTGCTATCAGAATGAAATCCGGCAACCTTGAACATATTGATTGTTTCCCAGGTTTCATTATACTTGTCTGTAACAGCAAGAATTTCTTCAACTATTTTCTTATTTTCTTTTTCTGACTGGCCGAAGGTTACATGGCAAGTCAGGATTATAACTGTAAAAATTGAAATTGATTTCATAATGACATTTTAATGTACACAAAGTTGGACGGCTTGGCGATGTAGTTATACTGGCATTCTTTCACCGCGGAATCAAAGCTTATTAAAGATATAATGAACATTCAATCATCACAAATTGTAAAAAAAAATTGAACGTTGCATATACACCTCAATCTCCATTGAGGTAATACCATGTTTAACGGAAGTCTTTTCGTTTAAGGTTGTATTTTTTTAAACAGCTTCTTTTCTGTTTTTTAGCAAGAATTTTAATGCGAATAAGAAGGCTTTAAAGTACTTGTTGTGGCTTTGTCCAATGCTATGAAAGTGCACACAAGACCAGCCAACGATAGTAAACACCTTACCCAGCCCATTCCTCCCCATTCAGTTGCTGCCTTTTTGAGCGTTTCTGTATCGGGAAGTTGTTGCGAAAGAAACATCACATCATTTCTGGGATAAAAATAAGTAAAGGTTAAAATCATCGAGGTTATGTAGCAAAGTAAAGCTATGCCCAGGTACAACCGGATGGAAGTTGATCTTTTCCAAAATAAAATCAAGGCCAACACAACCAAAAACATATTGGTCGGGTCAACCAACTGAAAGAAAGTGCCCGGGTTGGCAACTACAAAAAATTCCCGGGTTGCGGATATGGATTGCGGGATATTGCTTTCCCAGTTGGCTGCATTAACGATGGAATTATAGACAAGGGTAAAAAACAACCCGCTTGAAAACGCAACGGAAATGTAAAGAACTATTTTTTTCATATTTCGTCATTTTTATTTCTACAAAGCTATTTGTGAGAAAAGAGCTCTGATAGTAGAAAAACGACAAAATCAAATGTTCTCCCAATTCTGAAACTGTATATGTTCTCCCGATAATTCTTTGTGTAAGATAGTTGGTGTAACCCTGGCAAATTCCTTAAAGTCTTTGATAAAGTGTGCCTGGTCATAATAACCAACTTCATAGGTCAAATCCGGCCAGGAGATGATTGATCTGTTTTCGAGCATTTTATATGCTTTATGAAACCGGGCGATGCGTGCATACATTTTGGCAGGCATACCTAACCGTTCTTTGCATTTCCGTTCAAAAGTACGAATGCTCATACAGGCCATTTCTGCAATGCGGTCGATGTTTGTATTGTGGTTTACCAGGAGCTGTTGCAGGGCAAAATCAATAGGCAACGGTTCTTTTATCTGCGAAAGTTTTTTGAGAAAATAGGATTGTACAATGCTATCCAATTCGTGTAAAGAAATCGTGTCGTGCGATTTCTCTAAAAGTTCTTCTACCTCCCTGCCTATAATTTCCCTGGCACTATAACCATTGTCAAACAGTTCTGTGATCGGGATATTCAAAAACCGGTTTAGGCCTCCGGGCTGAAAAATAATGGATACAGTTTTATGGCTTTCCTCCACCAAAAGTTTGAAGGGCGTAATTTGTGCCCCCATCAATGTACAGGATGTAACGGTATTGAAATTGTTTTCGCCTGATTTTTTGGATTTCAACCGGGTATACAGATTGATGAACATCGCCTGGTCGGGCGAGGGCATATAATTACCAGCTATGCTTATGGGCACATTACCGAAATCAGCTTCTATAATAACGATATGCCTTATCAGCGAACGTAATGCAGGATGAATCTTGCATTGTACTGTGCGGATATTTGGTATCGTGTTGTTCATCTTATACTGACAGGAGCAATGTTTTGATGATTTCTTCTTCCGTCGAGCCCCGGTACTAAAAGCCGAATAAAGAACCAAAGTAAAAAATATATTTAAATGATTAACAGCGTTCCGACTAACCGAAAAACACTAATAATCGATTTACTGAAGGTTATTTCGTCTGCCGGCAAAGCAGAAAATCGCTGTTGGCCGCAGTCCAAGTGAACTTCATTTTGTGATTTTGACTATAAATGGCTTTGCGTAAAAGAGTTGTCTTTCTTTTTCAACCAATATGCGATCAAATGTAACAAAGTCCGAACCGGTGAGATTCCAAACTCTTGGGTACTTTTGATCAACCAAGCCTCTGGTTCCTTGAAATGAAATTTGTTGCAAGGCGAAATCACCTTTAAGTTGACAAGGATAAGTTATGCAAAAGCTAATAATCTTGTATGAAGTATCCTTAGCATGAATACTAAAACCTGTTTCTAGTATATGTTGATTTATTTCTAAGTTTTCCTCGAATGCTGTTACTATGATGGAAGGATTATATGATGTGTCTTTTCTCCTGCTGTCTTGCGAGAAGCCAATCAGTGAAAATAATATGAAGCATATTAATAATTGTAACTTAAGCATGTTCAAACACAATTGCTGCCAACGTTGAAGCATTGGCGATGTGGCTGTAATAGCATTCCTTCGCCCTGAAACCAATATTGATTAAAGATATAAAGTTGATTGTAAATTCAAAAGCTTATTTAATAACGTCAAGCCAGAACCGAAGTTGATAATTTCTTAAATGCTGAATTAATTCCTTCAGCCGCTATGACTGCCAATGCAAAGTTGTCTGCAGTGCCAATATTATGTTGAGATTTTGTATTTAATAACTAAATGTCAACTTAATAAAAATGTCAAAGAATAATATCTATTGTTATATTCTCGCAAAGGATTCCCATTGATTTTTTACTTTCAATAATTGCAGTAAATAAGGAATAAGGGCTATTAGTTCAAGTCTTAATGAAAATATAACGTCGGGATTTATTATAGGGTAAAACATTACAAGCGTACAGATTACGATTCCAACAAAAGCGTCTATTATTCCTATTTTGATTGCCCAATATTTTTCTTTCAGCAAACCGAAAGCTGTAACTCCTTTTATGATAAAAGAAGTTGTAATAATAATTCCAACCAATGAAAAGGCTTCATTTGTCTCAAGTCCATATAAAGCAAGTTGAGAATTGTAACCTATTAGTCTTAGGACTAGAATTATTGGTACAAAAGCACTTATAACTAGAAAAATCCAAGCGAATATCTTTATCCATAGAGGTAACATTTTTTTTCTTGGTGTTGCAGTATGTTGAATTAATTCGTACGGCAACAAGTCCGTTTGGTTTTCTTGCATAAAGTCTGATTAATACGATGTATGTTTTTGAAGTTATTTTTTCTGTTTAATATAATGCCCTGGTACTTTTCTGTTCCAGGTAAGTTTTTAAACTAGTATAATTAATGCCGGCATGTCCGTGTAAATCAATTTTGATTTTTTCAAAATTGCTTCTGAATAAATTCCCATACATTCTTTACCCCTGTGTTGCAACGGTTTTAAGATCACTTCCTTTTCCATCTGTTAAGTTTTATGCACACTGCGTGCACCTCATTCACACAATTGTGGTGAAATGATACATGCAGCCCGCTTTTAAAAATTACCAGAACCTTAGTGAATCAGTTTTTTAAAAGGGTGTAAGCCTCAACCCAGGCAATTTAATTCCTCATATATTATGAAAATTCTAAGTTGTGTTTCAAATTTTATTTTCGAAAATTTACACCTTACCGCATTCACACACTCCGTGCACCCCAGTCACACAACTTTGTTTCTTTTTTGCCCAGTTTGAATCACGATGGTTACCCAGACAAAATACATCGAAACATCCACGGGTCAAAATGTCCGGCTAACCAAACGAAACGCAGCCAGCAAAATAAGTACAAACTGCTACCGGTCATACCGTGTTTTCACGCTATTTGCTAAATAAACTGCTCAGATTCTTTTATGATTCTTTGTTCACTGGCCTGTTAATTATTTACAACTTTCGTTGTATTGATTTGTTTTCTGTTTTATTTATATTTGGTATCTGAACCTGCTTCATTATTTTCCTTCAACCCAATCCCCTTTGGATTTTTTTACGGCGCAGCTTAATTAGTAGTTAAAGTCAAAAAGTATAGTGTTTTCATTTAGAAAATACGCCTGTATAAAATTGTCT
>JAKFCI010000197.1:0-4394 GCA_036676725.1 Chitinophagaceae bacterium | reverse complement strand
AGCATTCCAGTTGGTTTCTGAATAAATCACAGGTAAAATGGATGTTATATGCGTCCAGGCAAACGCCAGGAAGATGGTTTTCCCAATAGCGATCTTTTTTAAATGAACAAAAGGTTTCAATGGAAGTTTTGGTGCAGAATATAGGAATGTTAATAGAGCTGTAGCGATCAACCATTCCCAATGATCCAGTAACTTGTAAGCAAAATAAAAGGAGCCCAATAAGCTTAAAATAAAAATGACCAGGTGCAGTTTTTTGTGAGCATAAGACCATTTTAGTTTTTCTGAGTGACCTGTCAATATTGGAGTAAAATGCCAATGAAAATTATAACTGCATAAGGTGCCGAAAAAAACAAAATACAAAAAGGGAATATTGATTGGAAGTTCAAATAATACAAAAGTTTGGTAACTCATTACCACTGCGCAAAAGGCAATATATAAACTACTGTAAAGAAAGAAATCGAAAACCTTTTTCAATAATTGGTATTAGCGATTGACAATAACATTGGCAACAGCGGTATCGCTTCTGTTACCTTTTTGATCGGCAACAAAAAAAGAAAGCTTCATTGTATCGGGTTCATTGTCAATTCCGGAACCTGGTATGCGAATGGGAGCAATACCCTGTGATAAAAAACCGGCATTGGATAAGGTCAATTCAAACTCTCCCTGGTTTTTATCCGGGAATGTTGGTATAGCAAACCTTTGAACATTTTTAGTAGTATCGCCTTTTACATTCAGCCTTCTTCTAATCATAAATAAAGCGCTGTCTACATCGCCTTCTTTATCGGTAAATTCAAAAGTTATCGTCAGGCTGTCCCCACGTGGAACGATATCTTTATTTAATGATGTTACTTTGAGTTGGGGTTTGGTTTCAAATTTATCTTTTGAGCAGGCAAACACAATAATAACAAGTATGAGAACGGAAATGATTTTTTTCATATACTGACTTCTCATCAAATTTACAGCATTATGTCGTTTGAAATATCTAAAATTGAAGAACTGGAAGAGGCTGTTTTTTCAATTAGTAAAGAGGAGGAGTTTTCCGAAACCGCTTTGAACATCTTTCAATTTCAATATGCAAATAATGCACTTTATAAAGATTACTGCAACCTGGTTCATTGTGTTCCCGCTTCTGTAAAACGCATTGAGGAAATTCCTTTTTTACCTATTACTTTCTTTAAATCACATAAAGTACAAACAACCGATTTTGAACCTGAAATTGTTTTCGAAAGCAGCGGTACAACCGGTTCTGTTAATAGCAAACACGGCGTTAAAAAACTTTCTTTATACAAACGATCATTTTTAAAAACCTTTATTTCTTTTTATGGACAGCCTTCTGGTTATTGCATTCTAGGCTTACTTCCTTCTTACCTCGAAAGAGGTAGTTCTTCACTTGTTTATATGATCAAACAACTGATGGAAGAAAGCGGTCATCCATCGAATGGCTTCTTCCTGTCAGATTTTTCAAGGTTAGCAGATACAATTGTACAATTAGAAAAAAAAGGACAAAAGACCCTGTTGATTGGCGTTACCTATGCGTTGCTTGATTTTGCAGCAGCTTTTCCAATGGAATTAAAGAACACCATTGTAATGGAAACCGGCGGAATGAAAGGTAGAAGGGAGGAACTGGTCCGGAGTGAAGTGCATTTACAATTAAGATCTGCATTCAACTTGCAATCCATTCATTCAGAATACGGCATGACGGAATTACTATCGCAGGCATATGCCAAAGCAGATGGAAGGTTTACAACGCCCAATTGGATGAAAATATTAATAAGAGAAGAGGATGACCAGAAAAACTTATTCCTTCAACCAGCTAAACCCATAACAGGCGCATTAAATGTTATAGACCTGGCCAATATTTATTCCTGTAGTTTCCTCGCTACTGAAGATATTGCCAGGCTTCATCCTGACGGCAGTTTTGAAGTCTTGGGCAGGATGGACAATAGTGATATCAGGGGTTGCAGCCTTTTAGCCTTATAAATTGATTTTGAGCGATTTGCCGATGTTTGGGGCTTAACATATTTTTTTGGCAATTACCTTTCAACTACTCTAAATTTGTGTCACATTTATAAACGTGAACATTACCTCACATACAAAACATTATATCTTTCATTCATTACACGCTATTAGTGTGTATGATGTATGTTTTGATCTGTTTCGCTATTTATCGAGACGTAGTTGCTGATAGGACAAGCAACTAACCACAGCCCCTATCAGTCGATTTCCCCAGCTTTAATTTTTAGAGGATTGGTCATCCAATTACCAGCACATATTTTTTGAACGTGGACAATCAGAATATTATTATTAAGGTAGCAACAGCTGCAGATAAGCATTATGCAAAAACAATTACCGATGAAATGGAAGCATCGGCTGCTGCACGTGGCACTGGTATTGCCAAACGGAGTCCTGAATACATTGAACAAAAAATGGATGAAGGAAAAGCCGTAATTGCCATTACTGAAGAAGGAGTGTGGGTTGGCTTTTGTTATATAGAAACCTGGGAAGGTGAATATGTAGCAAATTCCGGTTTAATAGTAGCGCCTGCTTTTAGAAAAAGTGGTGTTGCAAAAAATATTAAGCAAAGGGTTTTTGATCTGAGTCGTGAAAAATACCCGGAAGCCAAAATATTTGGATTGACTACAGGCCTTGCCGTTATGAAGATCAATAGTGATCTTGGTTACGAGCCGGTTACCTACTCTGAATTAACGCAGGACGAAAAATTTTGGGCAGGGTGCAAAAGCTGTGTCAATTTTGATATTTTAATGGCCAAAGAACGTAAAAACTGCCTTTGTACGGCCATGCTTTACGATCCGAAAGATCATTACGAGCCCCAGGAAACAAAAGAACATTTTGAGCAAAAAAGCAAGGTGTACGAAAGATTATTTCAGCAAAAGAAAAATCGTTTCCTAAGTCGCTTGCTAAAAAAGGACAAGAACAATAACAGTCGCAAATTAAAAATGTCGCTGTTCCATTTTTTTAATTTTTAAGAACCAGTTTATTCTAAATGGATCAAAATAAAATAGAAGGATCTGATAAGACAGGTAATAACAATCGCAAAATAGTTCTGGGTTTTAGTGGTGGATTAGATACAACGTATTGTGTAAAATATCTTACCGAGGATAAAGGCTACGAGGTACATAGCATCATTGTAAATACGGGTGGTTTTACCGAGGAAGATTTAAAGAATATTGAAGCACACGCTTATAAGTTGGGCGTAAAGTCTCATACAGCAATTGATGCTGTAAAAGATTACTACGACCGAATCATTAAATACCTAGTGTATGGTAATGTTCTAAAAAACAATACCTATCCGCTGAGCGTCAGTGCAGAAAGGCTGGTACAAGCTTTACACATAGCAGAACATGCAAAGTCGTTAAATGCAGATGGAGTTGCCCATGGCAGTACCGGTGCAGGTAACGACCAGGTTCGCTTTGACATGATCTTTCATATTATGATCCCTGAATTGGAGATCATTACTCCTATAAGAGATTTAAAGTTAAGCCGTGAAGAAGAGATCGCTTACCTGAAAGCGAAAGGAGTTGAAATGAATTTTGAAAAAGCCGCTTATTCGATCAACAAAGGTTTATGGGGTACATCTGTTGGTGGAAAAGAAACACTAAAATCAAAAGGCTTACTTCCGGAAGAGGCCTGGCCAACACAGGTTACAAAAACGGGCAGCGAAGAAGTAAAGCTTCATTTCGATAAAGGGCAATTGACATCCGTAAACGATAAAAATTTTACACATCCTACTGAAGCCATTCAATATTTACAATCAATTGCTGGAGCTTATGGCATTGGCCGTGATATTCATGTTGGCGATACGATTATTGGCATTAAAGGTCGCGTAGGTTTTGAAGCTGCTGCGCCAATGGTGATCATTAAAGCACACCATGCCTTGGAAAAACATGTATTGACCAAATGGCAGTTAACCTGGAAGGACCAGTTAGCGCAATTTTATGGCAACTGGTTGCACGAAGGGCAGATTCTCGATCCTGTTATGCGGGATATTGAAGCCTTCCTTGAAAATGCACAGCAATCTGTTACCGGCGATGTATTTGTTCAACTAATGCCTTTGCATTTTCAAATTATCGGCATAGAGTCTAAGTATGATTTAATGAGTGCAAAATTTGGAAGCTATGGTGAAATGAATAAAGGATGGAGTGGTGAAGATGTCCGTGGATTTAGTAAGATATTTGGTAATCAATCTTCTATTTATTACCAGGTAAAAGCGCAGGCAGATGAAAAACATTAAAGTAGGAATAATTGGTGGTGCAGGTTACACAGGCGGCGAACTTATTCGTTTGCTGATCCATCATCCGAATACTACTATTTCTTTTATTCATAGCCGAAGCAATGCAGGCAAACCCATTTCATCAGTTCACCAGGATCTGATC
>JAKFCI010000196.1:0-2389 GCA_036676725.1 Chitinophagaceae bacterium | reverse complement strand
TTTCTGTAGCAGAAGATCCAAACACTGCGCTTCACCTTGGAAGCGGAAATAGCATGGAAGGAACAAGGAAAAATTTGATTTCTAAATTCTTTGGAACGCGTATCGTTTTTGTGATTTCAATTTTCTCGTTTATCTCGTATATTATTTTTGCTTTTATGGATTTTACTTTTTTAGCAGGAGTAAAATACAGGTTTACCGAGGAAGGAGAATTGGCTTCTTTCATTGGTATTTTCTTCGCTTCCGGCCGCATTTTGGCTATTTTCTTTAAACTGCTTTTTAGCAGCCGTTTAATTGCTGCCATTGGTTTAGCCAATTCCTTATTGGTTACGCCTGTTTTGCTTTTGTTCATTACCTTTTTACTGATTGTTTTGCCCGATAGTTTTGCTTCGCCCTTTTACGTGTTTGGTGTAATGGTTTTGTTATCAGAAATGCTGCGCTCTACTTTGCAGGAGCCTGTATTCTTTATTTTATTTCAACCTTTAAAGCCTCACGATCGTTTAAGAGGTCATTTGGTAGCAAAAGGGCACACAATGCCTATCGCACTTTTAGGGGTTGGCCTGTTCCTTTATTTTTACCTGAAAAGCAATATAGAAATTTCAATCTTCCAGGTTTCAGAAATTCTTATTGGTTTTATGTTGCTGTGGTGCATCAGTGTATTTTTTATTAAAAATGAATATGTAAAAACTTTGATAGGCTTATTAAGAAAGGGCTATTTTACCGGTACTTCTTTGTTTCTCAATGAGGAATCGGTAACTCAGTTACTTCTTAAAAAAACAGAAACAGGCAATGCGATCGAGGTAATACATTCTTTAAGTCTTTTGGAAAAATCTGGGTATAGTGGAAGGCATCAATTGTTGCTTAATTTTTTGCAAACCGATGATTATCAAATTAAGACCTATGTTTTACTAAGGATAATTGCTAATAACATGACAAGTGCGCTGCCCATTATTAAGTTACAATTGGACGAGGCGGGAAAAGAAATTGCACCACAATTATACCAGGCCTTCTTTTATTTAAATCAGGCAAAGCCTGATGAATTATTATATGAGATCAACAATTTAAATAAAGAAAATAAAAAGGCAGCAATGATTGGTTTATTGCTACGGCGGCAGGAAGAAACGGGAAAATTGGTTTTTGATGAACTGGAAAAATTAAGCGGAAGTATTGATGTAAGTGAACGCTTGCTGGCCCTTGGTATTATTATGGAATCCGGCTCTGGTAGCTTTAATCATATTCTTAGCAATTTGTTGAACGATCCAAACGAAGAAGTGTGTAAAAAAGCAATTGAAGCTGCCGCTTCGGTAAAAGATTATGAACTGCTCTTGCCCATTTTGGACATTGTAAAACGCCGGAATTTATATACAACTTTTAAGACCGCTTTATTTTATTACGGCGATGAAGCATTTAATGAGCGCTATTATAGTAAGGAGTTTTTAAATCACCAGTTAATTTCTGCTGTAATAAAAATTGCCGGGAAAATAACCGGGGAACATTCCACTGCCTTGTTGTTTAAGCTTTTAAAAGAATCAGATGATCATACAGATTCCGTGGTTTGTTCTTTATGGACAAAAAAAGCCAATATACTTCCTGAAAACCGAGAGCTGATTGACGAGGTAATCATGGAGATTCTGGAAAATAGTGCAATAAAACTATCGTACTATATGGGCATTGCCAGCAATAAAAATTTATTGATTTTGCAGGAAGCCCTTCAAAAAGAAGTTAACAGTGACCTGAATACATTATTAAGATTGTATTCATTCATTTATGATACTGAAAAGATGAACAGGATCATTGAGCTGATTACATCGGGTAATACAAGCCGCGTTTACAATGCCATAGAAATGCTGGAATTACTGCTGCCGGTAAAATATTTTGGCCCCACAAATAATTTGATTGAGTGGTTACAAGACGTGAATGCCAATAAATTGGTTTTGGTAAAGTCAAACAAATCATTGCATAAAATAATGGATGAAATATTTTCTGCAAATAGGGGTGGGCTTCATTCCTGGACCCGTTCTATTGCCTGTTATGCTTTATTACGGTTGAAAAAAGACATTCAATTGTTGCAAAGCCTGCAAAGAAGTACCTTTTCAAAAGATGATCGCTTATTTTCAGAAACCAGACATTACGTACTTTCTATACTAAACAAATAATTAATGCTGTTAATAGAAAAAGTTTTGATTTTACATTCTTCAGAAATATTCCGAAACACGGCGGAAGCAGATCTTATTGAGCTGGCAGGTATTTTAGAAGAAGTATACCTGGAACCCAACAAAACTTTATTCTTAAAAGGCGATAAAGGCGATTGCATGTACTTTATCTATAAAGGTAAAATCCGCATTCACCACGGCGAACACACACTAGCTATACTTGGAGAAAATGAAATAGT
>JAKFCI010000195.1:0-1841 GCA_036676725.1 Chitinophagaceae bacterium | reverse complement strand
ATCTTAATTTTCCCAGCAGGTATGTGGTGGCTTAAATGGACTGATTGCTCCAGGTCTACTTTAAAACTTTTCAAATCCCTGTTGTTGACACCAACAATATCGATCCTGTCCGTAATATGTGCTAATTCTGCATCTTCATGAATTTCCAATATCACCTCTAAACCCAGTTCGTGTGCTGTTAATGTAAAGTCTTTCACCTGTTGCGGTGATAATATTGCTGCAATCAGTAAAATAGCATCTGCACCAAATGCTTTAGCTTCTATAATCTGGTATTCATCAATTGTAAAATCTTTACGTAAAATAGGCACTTCGTTAATGCGTGCAGAGATAAGATCGTCAATGCTGCCACCGAAAAAAAAATGATCAGTTAAAATAGAAAGTGCGGATGCACCATTATTTGCGTATGCAGCGGTTACTTCAATTACAGCTGACTGGTCGTTGATAATTCCTTTTGAAGGAGATTTGCGTTTAAATTCAGCAATAATGCCCGTTCGGCTTTCATCCAACAAAAAACGTTTTAGCGAATACGCCGGACTTGAAAAAAGTGGCAATTGCTCTAACTGTTTTACTGGCATTTCCAGTTTGCGTTTATTAACCTCGAGTTTTTTATACGCAACTATTTCTTCTAAAATATTCATTGCAAAGAAATTAATTTTTGAAATGATTCATTTGCTTTTCCACTTTCCAGGCTTTCCACAGCCGCATCATATGCTTGGTTATAATCTGCAAAATTACCGGTACAATTTAAAGCCATTGCCGCATTAGCCAGTACAACTGCATTTTGAGCCCATGTGCCTTCACCTTTCAAAATCTTTATAAATATTTTCGCAGCCTCTTCCACTGTATTTCCGCCTGTAATATCAGAAGCAGATACAGTGCGCTTTCCCAGTTCTTCTGCCGAAAAAACTTTCTCGCCTTTATTTGTGATCACCTTGGTATCATTTGTTAATGATATTTCATCATAACCATCCAAACCATGAATAATGGTAAAAGGTTTCCCGGATTGTTGTAAAAGGTAATTGTAGATACGGGCCATTTCTAAATTATAAACACCAACCAACTGGTATTGCGGGTTTGCAGGATTCACCATTGGCCCGAGCATATTAAAAAATGTACGGAAACCAAAATTCTTCCGGGTTTGCCCTACTGCTTTTAGCGCAGGGTGAAAAAGTGGCGCATGTAGAAAAGTAAAACCTGTCACCTCAATTTCTTTTTTAAGCGCATCGTTGTTGTTCTTGAATTTGTACCCAAGCGTTTCCATCACGTTTGATGCACCGCTAATAGATGACGCGCCATAGTTACCATGCTTGGCAACTTTTTTTCCTGCACCTGCAACAATAAAGCAAGCAAGGGTTGAAATATTGAAAGTGTTTTTTCCATCGCCCCCTGTGCCTACTATGTCCATTACTTCATCACCATTAAGATCGACAGGTACAGCCAGTTCCATTAAACCATCCCTGAATCCCTGTAATTCATCAATGGTAATACTGCGCATAAGGAACACCGTAATAAAAGAAGCAATTTCTGTTTCATTATACATGCCCGTAGCCAGGTTCAGCATTATTTTTTTTGCTTCTTCCCGCTCCAGGGTTTTATGTTCAAATAGTTTTTGTAATATTTTTTTCATTGACGCCTTTTCAAATAATCAAATACTTAATTCCTCAACCAGTTTCTTAATATCGTTTCGCCATCAGGCGTTAAAACACTCTCGGGGTGAAACTGAACACCTTGCACATCAAATTTTTTGTGTTGCAAAGCCATGATATACCCATTATCATCAGTGGCTGTAACTTCTAAATCTTCTGGAAAATCTTTATCGCTTATAATCCAACTATGGTAGC
>JAKFCI010000194.1:0-4124 GCA_036676725.1 Chitinophagaceae bacterium | reverse complement strand
AACAACATGCGTCATTTTCGCCAGGAAGCTGTTTTTATAACTTTACTGGTTGCTGGTGGCATGCTGATGAGTTATGGTATTCCTATTGTGCATGCCAGCATTAATAAAAACCTTTAAAAGTTTTATTATGAAAGGTTATAAAACAAATATTGAAAACGATACTACAGAAAACAATAATTTTCGTAAAGTGGTATATACTGGGGCGCATCTTCAATTAGTATTGATGAGCCTGAAAGCAGGAGAGGACATCGGCGAAGAAATACATAAAGACACAGACCAGTTTTTTCGTTTTGAAAAAGGAAATGGCCGTTGCATTATAGATGGTATTACGTACAGCGTAACCGATGGAGACGTAATGATCGTTCCTGCCGGTGCAAAACACAATATCATCAACACCGACGGACATGCAGAATTAAAGTTATATACCCTTTATGCGCCTCCGCACCACAAGGATGGTGTTTTACAAGCAACAAAAGAGGAAGCTGAAAATAACAAAGAATCCTTCGATGGGCGCACCAGCGAGGAAAGGCAGAAGGTTCATTTGTTGTAAGGGCATTGTTTTGGACGGCGCTGAAATAAAGGGCGCAATAAAAATGTTCATTCTTATTAAGTGAAAAGTATGGCCATTGATGAAGGCAATTCAATACAAGTACTATTCGCAGCCTGGTATTTATGCGCTCAACTATTGCAGTTTTATAATTGTTTATTTAATTTAATGGTAGGTCTTTTTCCAATTACTTATCCTTTGAATGAGCTACGAGCAAAATCATCCTTAAGCTGCAGATCAACTAATAAATAGAGGTAAATACCAAACTATCTGTTATGATATTTTTGCAAGCGCCCCCACATCCTGCACTCAGGAACTATATCCACCAGTACTGGTATCTGTCCACAGAAAATGCGCTGGAGTTTGGGAATTTAAAACAGATGATGTTTCCCATCGATTTTAGTGGACTCTCTTTTTATTTTTCAAAACAACCGGTTATTGAACATTATAAGAATAAGATCCGGAAGCAGGTGTCAGTTCTATACACTGGTTTAATAACTTCTCCCGGAAGCATTACGTTCGAACCAAATGAACCGATACAAGGATTTGTAGTGGCTTTTTACCCACATGGTTTTTCCGATCTTTTTCAATTTGACGTGTCCACACTAACAGACAAACTACCGGATTTTTATAGCCTGTTTGAAACAGATGGTAAAATGCTTTATGAAAACATGAGCAAAACAATTGACTTCGAAACGCAGAAGCAAATTGCCGATGAATATTTTTTACCAAAGATCTCGTCCAATAATCATGATCCATTGCCAATGATAGAAGCAATTACTAAAATAGTGAACAGCAATGGTTTGATCGATATGGAGCAACTGGCAAAAGAAGTGAACATGTCATGGAAAACATTAGAAAGACATTTTAAGACAAGGGTAGGCGTGCCACCAAAAATGTATGCAAGGTTTAAGCGGTTTCATTATGCTTTGGCGCTGCTCAACGAGCCTGCCCCCAAATCATTACTGGAGATTGCCCATATATGTGGTTATTATGACCAGGCACATTTTATAAGAGAATTCAACCAGTTCTCAGGACAGAATCCTTCTGCTTTTTCAGTAGCGGATTATCCTTTGTTTTATTCTTTTATCATTAAAAAAAGTTGACGATTTTATACAATGAATTGAGGTGTGTTTATAGATAGCTTTATGTTGAATATTCTAAGGTTTCTATTGAAAACACCTGCCTCACCCCATCGAAACAGTTTTACTTTTTAATTATTTACAATCACCTGGTAAAATTTATTTTATGAGGAAGTTTTACATTTTTATTATGGGCATCCAATTTATATGCATGAATGCTTCAGGACAGGTAGCGGTGTCATCAACTCCATCCAAATTGCAATCATTTAATTATTATAAGAACTGGATTTCATTAACTCCACAAAGTTTGGCACAAGCCGATAACAGTTATAGTTACACCAAGCTAATTAAATCTTCTGGTTCTACTGATGGACTGAATATGATGGATTTTCGTTTTAATATTCCATCAGGGGCCACTATCACTAGTATCGTATTAAATCTTCGCAAGTTTAAAATAGGACAAACAGAAGTAAGAGATGCAATAGTTTGGTTGATCACAGAGTTCGAACAAGAAAATTATGAAATGAGTTATGGACCCCCTATGCAAAATACTACTGCAAACTGGCCTTCTGTTGCTACCAATACTTACTATACTTGGCCGGGAAGTGGCAGCTTTATCAGGAACAATGAAACTGTATACTACCAATGGACGCCGGCTTTAATTAATAATGAATTTTTTGGCGCAAATATAAAAGCATTGCTGCTGAGAGGAGGTAGGGGTGCAACTGTATACCTTGACAAAGTCGAGATCACTGTAAATTATTCTTTAACTACAACTACGCAAATCACAAAGGCTTATTCACAAACACGATCAGCTGGCAAGCCGTCTTCATTAGATGTTGTTATTTTTAATAACCCTACACCAGGCGAATTTGCTTTAAATGCAATTAGTGAAACATCAGAGCCTTTTACTTTACGCATTGTTGATGTTACAGGGAAAATAATAGAAACCCGTCATCACCTGGTACCTAATAAGACCTATACATTTGGCAGCCAGTTTGCTAAAGGAATTTATATTGGCGAACTATTACAGGATAACAAAAAAAGAAAGATTTTCAAATTATTAAAAAACTGATCTTCTATAATTCAGTATTAAGAATTGAACAACAGTATTTTATATATGCATATGCTAAATTGATTTTTTATTATTTCTTTATTCTTAGTTTTATGTACCCATTAACCAAACAACTCTTAGTTGATCTATGATCAATGGGCCCCCTTTAACTCATTTTGTTCATGGAGAAAAAAGAAGTATTAGAACAATTGCATAAAAAAATGATCGCGGAGATCCTTGACTATGCTATTATTTTAATGGATCGTGACGGCACCATTTTAAGCTGGAACAAAGGCGCGGAACAAATAAAAGGCTACAAAGAAAACGAGATCCTTGGACAGAATTTCAGGATCTTTTATTTACCCCAGGACAGGCAGGCCGGGTTGCCGGAACAATTGATTGACCTTGCTATTAAAGAAGGCCGTGCAAGACACATAGGCAGGCGATTAAAAAAAGACGGAACCGTTTTTTGGGGCAGCATACTGATAACCGCACTGCACAACGATGACGGCGAAGTAATTGGATTTACCAAGCTAACTAAAGAAATGGCTGATCACGAAACTTCTTAAATAATGTTTTGAAGGAAATACATTTTAGAATGTATTCTATTTAAAATAGCATTTGCGCGAAGCAGAAGAAAATCTTCCCAAACTAAATGAGAATGATCCAAAACTAAAAGAGAATGAGCACAAACTAAAAGAGAATGGGTGAAAACTAAAAGAGAATGAGCCCAAACTAAAATAGAATGAGCGCAAACTAAAAGAGAATGAGTGAAAACTAAAAGAGAACGAACGGAAACTAAAATAGAATGAGCGCAAACTAAAAGAGAATAAGCCCAAACTAAAAGAGAATGAGCGAAAACTAAAAGAGAATGGGTGAAAACTAAAAGAGAATGGGCGCAAACAAAAAGAGCATCTGCCCAAATTAAAAGCGAATGAGCTTAAACTAAAAGAGAAAGAGCTTAAAACATCAATCCATCTCTACATACTTGATGGGTACAAAGGCGTCTTTAAATCTGGCCCACACAATAAATTCATCTTCGGGTTTATCGGGGGGTAAGTCTGTTTTTTTATCCTTTATGGCAAAATATTCTGCACGGGCCCTTACCTGGTCATCGAAGCTCACAAATACATCATCAATATTACCCGAAAAATTAGTAGAAAACTTGCCGACCAGCGGCTTGTATTTTGCCAATTCTTTATTTGCTTTTTCTCTGGTCATAAAAGGGAATGCTAATCATGCAAAGTTATTACGATCGTGCCTTGGCCGCCAAAATACAATTTGATCCTTAGAAACAAAACAGTTGTTTAAAAACAAAAGATTGCGCTTGGCAGAGGTTTCAAGCTTGTTGTAAATGACACAGGTAAAAAGAGGCAGGAACTGAAAACCTTTTTAATCACACATTTGCAGCATCGATTCGATTGCGTCTTTAAGTCCTTTG
>JAKFCI010000193.1:0-2721 GCA_036676725.1 Chitinophagaceae bacterium | reverse complement strand
GCTGGTAGTAGTATAAGATGTGTGGTGAATAAAAAGATGAAAGCTGTGTATAGTGCTGTCGATAAATGTTTGCATTGTTAATTTGCAACTACAGGCAAGGAATATAGATATGAACAAATCCTGCATTGCAAACGCAAGATCGCACTCAACTGTTTATTAATGCTGTGCAAATGTTTGCCGGTATGATGTGGGTTGAAGATTACGGATAGCTGGCGTACGAATATAAAGTTTCCCACCATCGACAATACCTGCCTGTTAGCTATAACCTTTTCCTAAAAGCATGTAAGTTCTAAAACCGCTGTTGCAGCTAATGTTTCAAAATGCCGCTTAACACCTCGTTAATGTCGCAATTACACCTCATTAAGAACATGCACACTCTGTAAGTTTGAATAAACTTAAGCACATTTAATATGAGGAAATTAAAGTTAGAAACGCAAGTTTCCATTGATGGATTTATTGCCGGTATCAATGGAAACACAGATTGGATGATATGGAACTGGGGTTCTGACTGGACCTGGGATGAGGAACTGCAGAGGTATCATACCGAATTGACAAAATCAATTGATTGTATTTTGCTTAGCAGACAAATGGCAGAAGAGGGATTCAATGCACACTGGCAAAAAGTAACAGAAGACCCTTTCGATACTCAATTTAGTTTTGCCGAACACATTACAAACACACGCAAAATTGTTTTTTCCAGAACAATTAACAGGTCTGCTCAAATTCCGGGCGGTTGGCATAATACTGAAATTGCTAATGGAAATTTTATCGACATCGTTAAGCAATTGAAGAAGCAGGACGGAAAAGACATCATTGTGTATGGTGGTTCAACTTTTGTTGCCAGCCTGATCAAGGCCGGACTTATTGACGAATTTCATTTGCTTGTAAATCCCGTTGCTCTTGGGGAGGGATTGCCTGTTTTTAATACCATAGACAACAAACAAAATATGCAGCTTGTTAAAGCTAAATCTTATAAATGTGGAGTTGTTTTACTACATTATAAAGCGAATTAGCTGTTCATATAAGCCAGGTTAATATAATTTAAGGCGAATGGAACAATCCGCTAAGTAAAAAGATCAATTATGGCAACAGAAGATTCTTCAATATTTCTTGAAACAACTTTCAGGAGCTCTATAGAAAAAATATGGGAAGCCTGGACAAATCCAAATTTGATAATGAACTGGTTTGGATCTGATCCTAAAGGAAAAGGCTTGAAGGCAGAGCTTGATGTACGACCGGGAGGATACTTTGAAATAACATTCCAGGACTCTGATCTCACCGAGCATACTTGCAGTGGAATTTATGACGAAGTGCAGGCTTTAAGTAAATTAACTTTTAGCTGGCAGTGGAAAAGTGAACCCGGCGCAGAATCTTTTATTACGTTGTTGTTAACTCCGGAAGGTGAATATACCAGGATGCAGTTCGAACATAAGAATCTTAGCTACGGTTCAAAACACGACTATGCAAAGGGATGGCAAAATACTTTTGCAAAACTTGAATGCCTGATAGATATGCAAACCAGCTATCCGTAGGTGTTTCAAACAAGCAAGCCGGTGGTAGCAATAGATCAGTAATGAATAAAAAGCGAAAGCTGTCTGTAGTACAGGCTTTGCTAATTGGGATATCTTGCGTATACTAGCAGAAATATAAGTGTTGTGCGTCACCAATTTGACGTCACCTCATAATCCATACTGTATACAAGATGACAAAAACTTCTATTCCCAGTGACGAAATCTATCTTTAATAGCCAAACAATATTTCTTGCTCTGACAATAATCAATGCTCTCTTTTTTGTTATTATCAAAGGCAACAAAAAATACTTTTTTGGACAATGGATATTGTTTGGGATTGCAATACTTACCTTTTTAATCTTTAGGCTTTTTGTTTTCCCTCAGACAATACAATCCATTGAAACCGAAAGGGCTCAAAGCGAAAAATTAAATGGAGGCAAGATTAGTTTTAAGGTTTGGACTTCAACACGAGATAAAGAGAAAACACTTTATTCTTATAACCGACCGACACTTGAGTTTTGTGGCTTCCAAATTATTTTAACTTTCATTTCTTCTTTAGTTGGACTAAGAAAAACAAAAGATAAAACATTTTTTAGACGAGCATCATTTGCTTTTGGTTTTTTGACGCTGATTTTCATTTGTATTTATTTTTTGGTATCAATCATTCCTTATGGCATGGTGACATGACTTATAAATCAGTAGACAAAAAACATGTACGATACCGAATGACCCAGCTATCCTTAGTATTCCAAACAAGCAAAGCCGGTAGTAGTATAAGATGAGTGTTTACCAGTATGGGTTAAAGACTACTGATAGCTGGGGACAGCAACCGATAAAACCAATAAACTATTTGAATGAATATTATAACGACTTTAAAAATTCCAGCAAGTTCTGTTTTTCTTTAGCAGTTAATTCCAGGGCCATGTGATTATTATAATGATTAATCACGTGAGTAAGAGTTGCAAATCTGCCATCATGATAAAAACCACCTTTGGTTTTTGTAAATAATCCACCCAAAGGAGTAGTGCGGTACTTACCGGTTGGGGAGCGCTTTGCATCAAAATCATCAATTCCTATTTCAGCGGCGGTATGTAAAAAATTATCTGCGTATAATGGAAGTGCATGACAGGTTGCACATTTTGCTTTCGTAAGAAAAATTGCTTTGCCTTTAACAGCCGCTACTTTATTGAAGCTGTTGGCCGGAGCTGTT
>JAKFCI010000192.1:0-10425 GCA_036676725.1 Chitinophagaceae bacterium | reverse complement strand
GGCATTATTAAATTTATAATCAATCGCGGTCTTGCCCTCTTTGTCAATAAAACCCCACGCTCCATTTTTTTTCACCTTGGCCAGGCCTTCGCTAAAACAACCGGTTTCAATATAGGAAGCCGCAATTATTTCCTTACCGGTAGAATCGATGAAACCCCATTTACCGCCTTTTTTAACTGCTGCAAATCCATCCGAAAAAGCAAAAGCTTCATCATAAACAAAAGCAACAATTACATTGCCTTTTGTATCTACAAAACCCACTTTCTGGTCTTTCCCGGCTTTTGCCAGCCCGCTGCTCCAGTCGTCCACGTACTCATAATTCCGGGTCCAGCTTTGGCTAAACCCAACATGAAAAGCGAGTGTCATTATAAAGAGCAAAAACTTTTTCATAACCATAATTTATAGTGATCAAATAATTGTCACTATTAAATTAACCCACTAAAAACATTAGGCAGGTGACTTGAACCGCAAGGAAAAATGACCTTGGTTACATAAAAGTGCGAATTGGTCATTCGGTTTTTTACAGTTGATAATAATTCAACCGCACAAGTGTGCGACGCAACAAAAGCTTTATAGTAGCACAAAAGCTAATTACAAAATTTTCGGCTTTACAATACTCAAAAATTTAGCAAAAAGACTACCTTCGGCACATGTCGATTGCCCAGGAAAAACTGAATAAAAAATTTACCGAAGAATACAACCGCCTCAATGAAAACCAACGCAAAGCGGTAGACCAGGTTGAAGGACCCGTGATGGTAATTGCCGGCCCGGGCACAGGAAAAACACAAATTTTGGCTGCCCGCATTGGACGCATTTTGCTGGATACTGATACGCATCCATCGAGCATACTTTGCCTGACTTATACCGATGCCGGCGTAATAGCCATGCGCCGTCGCCTGCTGGATTTTATTGGCGCCGATGCTTACAAAGTAAACATTTACACCTTTCATGCTTTTTGCAACGATGTGATACAGGACAACCTTTCGCTATTTGAAAAGAATACGATGGACCCTATTAGTGAACTGGAGCGTATTGAATTGCTGAAAGAACTGATAGACGGCTTTCCAAAAGCGCATGCGCTTAAACGTTACCGCGGCGATGTGTATTACGAAGCACAGCACCTGCACTCGCTTTTCAGCACCATGAAAAAAGAAGGCTGGACACCGGCTTTTATCAACGAAAAAATTGATAGCTTTTTAGCCGACCTGCCCAACCGCGAAGAATTTATTTACAAGAAAAAATACCGCGACTTTAAAGCCGGCGACCTGAAAATAGACCGCATTAAAGAACAGCAAGAACGCATGGAAAAACTGCGTGCAGCAGTCAACGAATTTGATCCCTTCCAGGAAAAAATGCGCCAGCGCAACCGCTACGATTTTGATGACATGATCAACTGGGTGATAAAAGCGTTTGCCGAAAACAAGAACCTGCTTAGCCGCTACCAGGAGCAATACTTATACATTTTAGTGGATGAATACCAGGATACAAGCGGAACACAAAACCAACTGGTTAATTTATTGATCTCCTACTGGGACAAACCCAATGTATTTGTTGTAGGCGATGACGACCAGAGCATCTACCGTTTCCAGGGAGCCAGCGTAGAAAATATGCAGGCTTTTGCCGACAGTTATGAAGCCGATTTGATGACCGTGGTGCTAACGAATAATTACCGCAGCACGCAGCCAATTCTCAATATGTCCAAGGGTTTGATTGACCGAAACCAGGAAAGGTTGGTGTCAAAAATTCCGGGACTAAGTAAAAACCTGCTTTCGAGCAACGATAAAATCAGCCATCTCGATCACCTGCCCGTAATACGCAGTTACGAAACGCAAAGGCACGAAATGGCGGGCATTACTTTACAGGTAGAGGAATTAATTAAAAACGGAGTGGAGCCTGGCTGCATTGCTATAATTTATAAAGAGAACCGTTGGGGCGAAGAACTGGCGCACTATTTTAAATTACGCGGACTACCGGTGTACAGTAAGCGCCATTTAAATATTTTAGAACTACCGCTTGGTAAAAAAATTATTCTTCTTTTAAAATACCTGGCTACCGAACACGACATTCCTTACAGCGGTGATGAAATGTTGTTTGAAATTTTACATTTCGACTGGTTTGGTGTTCCGCCCATTGACATTGCAAGGTTAACCATAGAAGTTTCGGACCGTAAATACGATAAGGAAAAAACAAGCCTGCGCCAGGCTTTGCACCAAAAAGCAACGCAGCCACCAAAAGATCTTTTCAGTACCGGCGTACACAAAGGCATGGAAAAGGCAAGCACCGTTATTGAAGAATTGCTGGCAGATGTACACAATGTAACCCTGCAAACACTTTTTGAAAACATCATTCGCAAAACGGGTTTGCTCAATCGCATCATGCAAAGCCCCGATAAACACTGGCAGTTGCAAATACTGACAGCTTTGTTTGATTTTGTAAAAGAAGAAACACGTCGCAACCCAAGCCTGAACCTGCAGCAAATGGTGAGCACCATTGAGTTGATGGAAAGCGAGAAACTGGTGTTACCGCTTGTACAGGTAAGTGGTAGCGAAAAAGGGGTAAACTTTTTAACAGCGCATGGCAGCAAAGGTTTGGAGTTTGAATATGTATTTTTTGTAAGTGCCAACACGGCTTTCTGGGAAAAGAAAAAAGGATCGCACCGGGGGTATACAATGCCCGATACTTTATTTGCCTCGCAGCCGAAACAAAATGACGAAGAAGAATTGCGCCGCTTATTTTATGTAGCATTAACAAGGGCAAAAATTCATTTGTATGTTAGTTATTGTTGCTACAAGAGTGATGGAAAAGAAATGGAACCCTCGCAGTTTATTGCCGAATTGTTGGAAGTAGATAATTTAAAAGCAGAACCTGCTACTTTAAGCGAGGATCAATTGGCTGAATTTCAATCGCTGCCATTTGGCGAAGAACTGGCACCGGAAATAGAAAAGATTGAGGCAGATTTTATTGGTGCTTTGCTTGACCGGTTCGTGATGAACGTAACCGCGTTAAGCACTTATTTAAAATGCCCTTTGGAATTTTATTATAAGAACCTGGTACGCATTCCATCGCCTAAAAACGAGAACACGGAATTTGGTTCTGCCGTGCATCATGCACTGGAAACCCTTTTCCGAAAAATGCGTGATGGTGGTAAGAATGAATTTCCATCGAAGAATGAATTTATTGGTGATTTTGAATGGTACATGAACCGCCACCGGGAAAGCTTTACCCGTGAGCAGTTTGCACGCCGCATGGAATACGGTCATGAAGTACTGACGAATTATTACGATAAATACATCAACGAGTTCAACAAGATCATTGTAATTGAGCACAATATAAAAGGCGTTGTGGTGAATGGTGTGCCTTTGCGTGGAAAGCTGGATAAGCTTGAATTTGAAGGCAAGCAGGTGAACGTGGTGGATTATAAAACCGGCGACCCGGAGAAAGCAAAAAGTAAGTTGCAGCCACCAAATGCCAAAGAACCCAATGGAGGCGACTATTGGAGGCAGGCGGTTTTTTATAAAATTCTTTTAGACAATTACCAGCTGAAAGACTGGAAAGTTGTGAGTTCGGAATTTGATTTCGTAGAACCGGATAAAAAGAAGCAATATCAAAAAGAAAAAGTGGTGATCACGCCTGCTGATATAACCACGGTTACGCAACAGATAACCGAGGTTTGGCAAAAGATCCAGGCAAAAGATTTTTATACAGGCTGCGGAAAGGAAGCATGTCATTGGTGCAATTTTGTAAAAACCAACAACCTCGCAGTGGCTTTACACGAGTTGAGTGAAGTAGATGAGGAAGTATAAATACATATATCGCAAGACTAACCATTAAAATGTCAGCTAATTTTTTTATTCCTTGAATGAAATTTCAAATAATCTTAGCGGTTTATTAGGAAGGCCAAAGGATAGGGCAAAGGGAAACAACTTATGTTTGCGCACATAATCATGAAGTCTGTTTTTGTATCCATAGGAATTCTGTTTGTCTTAATTAGTTCTATCAGTGGTCCCGGCTGCGCCAATATCATTCCTCCTTCCGGCGGGCCTGCCGACAGTTTGCCACCCGTGCTTGTAGAAGCAAGTCCACCCGATTCAACACTGAATTTTAAAGGAAACCGTATCGTGTTAACCTTTGATGAATATGTAAACCTTGGCGATGTAAGCAATAACCTTCTTTTTACACCCATTTTTAATATTACGCCTGTTGTAGATGTACGTTTACGCACCATTACGGTTCGCTTAAAAGACACGCTGGAAGCCAATACCACCTATACGTTTAATTTTGGCAATGCCATCCGGGACATAAACGAAAACAATATTTTACGTGATTATGTTTATACATTTTCAACCGGGCCGGCCTTAGATTCTTTAATCCTCACCGGGAAAGTAACCATGGCAGAAACAGGCACCATTGATACGACCCTTACTGTTTTGCTCCACAAAAATTTAGCAGATTCTGCCATTGTAAATGACAAACCACGCTATGTTGCAAGAGTAAAAAAGGACGGATCTTTTACTTTCAACAACTTGCCTTCAGGCACTTTTGCTGTTTATGCACTTGGCGATGCAGGACTGAATAGAAAATATTTAAACAAAACGCAAGCTTTTGCTTTTGCCGATTCACCAATAATTGTTAGCCCAGGCGCAAAGCCCATTACGCTCTATGCTTATAAAGAAGTAGCAGGTCCTGCAACATCAATTACGCAATCTACACCAGCCATTTTGCCAAAAGGCAAGACCGCAGATCAACGATTGCGCTTCACACCTGGCCTATCAACAGGTATGGAGCAAGATTTATTAAAAGATTACACGCTGAAATTTGATGTGCCGCTACGCTTTTTCGATTCAACTAAAATGAGGCTTTCTACTGATAGTACTTTTAACCCGGTGAGTTTTTCATCCACTTTAGATTCTGCAAAAAAGGTACTTACATTGAAAACCCAATGGCTTGAAAACAAAGAATACCATCTTATTTTAGAAAAGGACTTTGCAGAAGACACCACAGGAAAAAGATTATTAAAAACAGATACGCTCAATTTTTCTACGAAAGGCTTGAATGAATATGGTCAGGTAAATATTCGTTTAAAAGGAATTGATGCAAGCATGAACCCCACACTTCAATTTGTACAAAACAACGTGGTTGTTTTTGCGGCACCGGTTTCAACAGGTTCTTTCAACAGGAATATGTTCTTACCTGGCGAATACGAGCTGCGTTTACTTTACGATAAAAATGGAAATGGTATTTGGGATGCCGGAAGGTTTTTTGGTGAAAAGCGGCAACCCGAGCTTGTTCGTCCCATTGAACGACGACTTTCTGTAAAACCAAATTTTAACAACGATATTGAAATACAGCTTTAATTTTTAAGAGCTTATCAGCCCCAACAACTTTGCGATTTTTCTCACGTTAGGGTCTTAGCGCCTACAAATTTGTAACTTTACAGGCTATGCAATTTTCTTCGGCTTTGTTGGAAGGTGCGGTAAACGAATTTGCCAAATTACCGGGCATTGGGCGCAAAACGGCGCTTCGGTTGGTGCTGCATTTATTAAAGCAGGAGCCCGGCGAAGTACAACATTTTGGCGAGGTGATCAGTCGCATGCGCACCGAAATAAAATTCTGTCACCGGTGCCACAACGTAGCCGATGCCGACATTTGTTCCATCTGTGCCAACTCCATGCGCAAGCAGGATGTAATTTGCGTGGTAGAAAACATCCGCGATGTGATTGCCCTGGAAAGTACGCAGCAATTCAACGGTACTTACCATGTTCTGGGTGGTGTCATCTCACCGCTCGATGGCATTGGTCCTTCGCAGTTAAATATCGATACACTTATTCTTCGCGTGCAAAAAGAAGAAACAACGGAAGTCATTTTTGCGCTTAGTCCTACCATTCAAGGCGATACGTCAATTTATTATATACAGAAAAAATTGCCAGCAACAGCAAGGGTAACAACAATTGCCCGTGGTATTGCTTTTGGCGGCGAGCTCGAATATGCCGATGAAATGACGCTTGCCCGAAGCCTGCAAAACAGGTTACCCATCGAAAGCTATGTTTCTTCCCGGTAATGCAGGTTAATCCATATTGGCTTTTAAAATCACATTCCTTACTTTTGCACTTCACAGGCGGATTTGTTTATTGTTCGGCCTTTCAATAGAACTAATAAACGCAGAAACTCTCTCCCAGGTTTCCTCCCGTTTATAAATTATTGTTTTGCCAGCCACATCGCATTGATTGATCTTTTCTTGCGACGCTCCGTTTGTGTTCCTGTTACTAATCAGCAATGCTTTAAAGCCTGCTTTAAAAATTAGTTTATGCACATTACCGAATTATTAAAACATCGTATACTGATAATAGATGGCGCCATGGGTACCATGATCCAGCGCTACAAACTGGAAGAACAGGATTACCGCGGCGAACGCTTTAAAAACTGGCCTTCCGATGTAAAAGGTAATAATGACCTGCTTTGCCTTACGCAACCGCACATCATTAAAGAAATACACGGACATTACTTAGAAGCCGGCGCTGATATTATAGAAACCAACACGTTTAATTCGCAACGCATCTCCCTTGCCGATTATGGAATGGAAAGTTTGGCTTACGAACTAAATGTGGCCGCTGCACAAATTGCAAAACAAGCAGCATCTGAAGTTGGTTCAGGCGAACAAAAATTTGTAGCCGGCGCTATTGGTCCTTTAAACAAAACACTTTCCCTTTCGCCGGATGTAAACAACCCGGGTTACAGGGCCCTAACTTTTGATGAAGCCGTAGAAGCTTATTACGAGCAGGTGCAAGGCCTTGTTGATGGTGGAGTGGATTTGCTTTTAGTTGAAACTATTTTTGATACCCTTAATGCAAAGGCTGCCATCTATGCCATTAAAAAATATTTCCGCGACAACGGTAAGACTGAGTTGCCTATTATGATCAGCGGTACAATCACCGCTGCATCCGGGCGTACTTTATGCGGTCAAACACTGGAAGCATTTTATACCTCCATCATGCATGCAAAACCATTGAGCGTTGGGTTAAATTGTGCACTGGTGGCTCACGACATGCGACCACACATTGAAGAATTGAGCCAGATCGCCAGTTGTTATACTTCGGCTTATCCAAATGCGGGTTTACCAAATGCCATGGGCGAATATGATGAACAGCCCCACGAAACAGCACATTTTATTGAGGAATGGGCAAAGGAAGGTTTTGTAAATATTGTTGGTGGGTGCTGTGGCACCACCCCCGATCACATTCGTCATATTGCAGAAGCAGTAAGCAAAATTCAACCGAGACCCTTACCAATAGTAGAAGAAATATTTACATCAAAAGAGGCATCATTAATAGACTAAATAAATCAGACGACAAATTGCAATGTTAGTTGCGATGTTTAATTGATAAACATCTTTCAAAATACGGGAACGAAAATGAGCGAAATAAATACGATCAAACCATATTTAAAATTAAGCGGGCTGGAACCTTTAACGGTTCGGCCGGAAAGCAACTTTGTGAATGTTGGTGAACGCACCAATGTTACAGGTTCCAAAAAATTTGCACGCCTGATCCGCGAAAATAAATTTGAAGAAGCCCTTTCGGTTGCACGCCAACAAGTGGAAAATGGCGCACAAATCCTGGACATCAATATGGACGATGCACTGCTGGACGGTGTAAAAGCCATGACGGATTATTTAAACTTGCTGCAGGCTGAACCCGATATTGCCAAAATTCCGATCATGATCGACAGTTCTAAATTCGAGATCATTGAAGCCGGATTAAAATGCGTACAAGGCAAGTGCATTGTCAACTCCATCTCTATGAAAGAAGGAGTAGAAAAATTTATTGAGCAGGCGCACATTTGCCAGGCTTATGGCGCTGCAGTTGTTGTAATGGCTTTCGATGAAAAAGGACAGGCAGATACACTGGAAAGAAGAATTTCCATTTGTGAAAAAGCTTATGATATATTAACCAAACAAGTTGGTTTCGCTCCTCAGGACATCATTTTCGATCCTAACATTTTTGCCATTGCTACGGGTATTGAAGAACACAATAATTATGCTGTAGATTTTATAGAAGCAACACGCATCATCAAACAAAAAATGCCGCTGGCAAAAATAAGTGGTGGTGTAAGTAATGTTTCATTTTCCTTCAGGGGCAACGATCATGTACGCGAAGCCATTCATTCTGTTTTCTTATACCATGCCATCAAAGCGGGTATGGATATGGGCATTGTAAACGCAGGTCAACTGGTAATTTATGATACAATTGAACCTCAGTTAAAAGAATTGTGCGAAGATGTGATCATGAACCGCAGGCCTGATGCAACAGAAAGGCTGGTAAACTTTGCAGAATCGGTAAAAGCAAAAGGCAAAGAACAAGAGAAAAAAGATGATGCCTGGCGTAACGGACCTGTAGAAGAACGCCTGAAACATGCACTGGTAAATGGTATTACCGATTTTATTGACGAGGACACAGAGGAAGCAAGAATAAAATATCCAAAACCTTTGGATGTAATTGAAGGCCCTTTGATGGCCGGGATGGATGTAGTAGGTGATTTGTTTGGCAGTGGCAAAATGTTTTTACCGCAAGTGGTAAAAAGTGCAAGGGTCATGAAAAAATCGGTTGCCATTTTAACGCCTTACATTGAATTGGAAAAAGAAGAAAGAAAAGCAGCACACCTTGCCGCAGGAACGAAAAATGAAGAACTGGCCGGTGCAGCAAAAGTTTTGATGGCAACGGTAAAAGGCGATGTGCACGACATTGGGAAAAACATTGTAGGTGTGGTTTTAGGTTGCAATGGATATGAAGTAATAGATCTTGGTGTGATGGTAGCAGCCGATAAAATTTTAGAAACAGCGATCAAAGAAAATGTTGATGTAATTGGTTTAAGTGGACTTATTACACCTTCGTTAGACGAGATGGTGCATATAGCAAAAGAAATGAAGCGCCGCAACATGACACAGCCTCTTTTAATTGGCGGTGCTACCACCTCACGTACACACACAGCCGTAAAAATTGCACAGGAATATGGCAATGGCGTTGTGCATGTTTTAGATGCATCACGCAGCGTAACCGTTGTAAGTAACTTATTAAATAAAGAGCAGAAAGAACCTTTTCTACAACAAATTGCAGGAGATTACTCCAAATTGCGTGACCAATTTTACAATAAGCAAAAGCACAAAGTACTGATCCCCTACGAAGAAGCAGTAATTACAAAAGAAAGATTTGATTGGGCACGTTATAATCCTGTAAAACCCGCTATTGACGACGTAAAAGTTTTTAAAAATTACAGTCTTGCTACTATTGCAAAATACATTGACTGGGGCCCGTTTTTTATTGGTTGGGAAATGCCGGGGCGTTTTCCGGAAGTATTATCAGATAAGATTTTTGGTGTAGAAGCAACCCGTTTGTATAACGATGCGCAAAAAATGGTGGAAACAATCATTAAAGAAAACTGGTACACCGCAAATGGTGTAATAGGCTTCTGGCCTGCAAATAGTAATAATGCAGATACTATTATCCTTCAAACAAAAGAAGGTGAAATAAAATTAGAATCCCTGCGCCAGCAAATGAAAAAAGCACCGGGGCAACCCAGTTATTCGCTTAGCGATTTTGTAAAGCCTGCGCCTTCACCAATTGCTTTAAAAATCCATTCGGTAGAAGATGATGCGAAAACGTTTAATGAACTACCGGTTGAGGATGGTACCGATTACATGGGTGCATTTGCTGTAACCATTGATGGTGCCCGTCAGCACATTGACCGTTTTGCTGCAGAACATGACGAATACAACAAGATCATGGTTCAAATACTAGCGGATCGTTTTGTTGAAGCCTTTGCAGAATGCTTGCACCACGAGGTACGAACAAAACATTGGGGCTATCAAAAAGAGGAAAAACTTTCTAATGAACAATTGATCCGTGAAGAATATAAAGGCATACGTCCGGCACCGGGTTACCCAGCCTGCCCCGATCATACAGAAAAATGGAAGCTATTTAAATTATTGAATGTTACAGAAAACATCGGCATTCACTTAACGGAAAGTTTGGCCATGGACCCACCTGCATCCGTCTGCGGTTGGTATTTTGCGCACCCGCAAAGCCATTATTTTGGCGTAGGAAAAATTGGAAGAGACCAATTGGAGGATTACGCCAAAAGAAAAGGAATGACCATTGAAGAAGCTGAACGTTGGCTTAGCCCGGTATTGGAATAGCTTTTAGATTTTTAGAGGCTTCTTATCTTGTTTTTATAACGGTTGTTTTAGTCCACCTATCATGCCATGGAGCCGATCCAAGTGCACTAAACGGTTCAAATGGTACACAGCGTGAAAGTGTTCGCAGGAATGCATCTTTTAGTGTAAGTTCATCACCATCTTCGCGAATAGCCCTTGTGCCTGTAATTAATTTACCTAATGTATATCCTCTAAATATTTTTTCGCAAAAAGTATAA
>JAKFCI010000191.1:0-5222 GCA_036676725.1 Chitinophagaceae bacterium | reverse complement strand
CTGTGGTTTACTTGATGATCAGCCAATACTATTAGTTCGAGCATAGCTTTTCTTAAATTTTAGTGATCACATACTATCATGCAACATTTTGTGTTATGTATTGACCACCATTTTATGAAAAGTATTTTTCTTTTCCTATTCACTCCGTTATTTTGCGCAGCTCAAATTAATCCTGTTAAAGATTCTGCAAACGCATTGCATGCTTACGAGTTTCAAAAAGCACCAAATAAAATTTTACGCAACGTTCTTTTAGGTGCCGGGTATACGGCTGTTGTATATTTTACGTATAAATATGAGGACAAGAATTTCCAACATGAATCCCAGGAAGATAAAAGTAAAGTAGCCAGTTTAATTCTTACGAAAGGTGCATCACCACTGGGTTTAGGTAAAACACAGGCTATTGCTTTAGGCGCCACCACCGGTTTTGCATTTCTTACAAAGAACAAAACTTTAAAACACACGGTGTATATATGGGCCGGTACCATGCTCCTGAATGAAGTGGTTACCAGCAAATTAAAAACTGGGTTTCAAAGACACAGGCCAAATACAGGCGATGCCTTTAATACATTTGATGGGAAAAATGGAATAGATGGCAATAGGTCATTTCCATCTGCCCATACTTCTAATGCTTTTGCAACAGCAACCGTTTTTGCTACACTATATAAAGATAAAAAATGGGTTGCTCCATTTGCATATGGCATGGCAACCATGGTCGGCATATCAAGGGTTTACGATAATGCACACTGGGCATCCGACGTATTAGCGGGAGCAGCCATTGGTTTTTTAAGTGCAAAAACAATGATCGCAACAGATAGATTGCTTCAGAAAAAAGGAATTTATATTTATCCAGCCTGGAGCCGCGGCCCTTCTCTAACCTTGGGGTATAAGTTTAAATAACAGTAAATAATTATTGCTTTAAGGGCTTACCCACTGCGATTGAACAATCGTGTCCTGGCTGCCCGTGCGCAGGATTTAATTTGACATTTGAATTTTGATTTGCACCAGCATCCGTAGGTTTTGAAATACTAAAAGGTGATGCCTGGATTGACTTTGTAATATTAGATTGCAAAGGTGCAGGCGCTGTAGCACTTGCAGGTGTTGCAGATAAATTAACCGGTGTTGATGCGGGTGTATTGGCGGCGGGTTTGCCATCCAAAGGCGCACCAACAGCTATATCGCAACGGTGCCCCGGCAAACCATGCTTCGGATTAAGACCCGTAGCTGTTTTTGATGCGGTTGCGGTTTGCGTTGTATTGAGTACAGGTGTTTGTATTTGATTGGTAGGCGTTGTGGTTTGAATTGAAGCTGGTGTTTGAGCTTTTGTAGCGGGTGCACTGGAAAGCGGGGCTCCTACGGCGATATCGCACCGGTGCCCGGGTAAACCGTGCTTTGGATTTAATGCTGTTGAAGTATTGCCTGTATTGGTTGTTGCCGTCGTATTAGTAGTAAGAACCGCCGGTTTTATAACTGAATCAGTTGAAGAAGTTGTTGCTGCATTATTTACTGCCGGTAAAGCAGGCAAATTAAGTGCAGGTTGTATTGATGGTGTTTCTTGTCTTGCGTTTGCGTCTATACCACTATTGCAAGATATAATTGCTGATGACAGAAGGCTAAATGCCAGTATGTTTTTAAGTTGCATAGTATAAATTAAAGGAAAAAAATTCGGGTCAACTAAGTTCCAAACAATTTTATATTATTCCTAATATTTCCTTTCTAAAAACTTTTCTTTAACCTTTCTGCCGGCAATTGTACACTCATCAGGAAGTTGAACAAATCCGCTTTTGGTGGTATTTGTAATTTCTTACGCAAACGGTACCTGCTGATTTCAACGCCTCTAACCGAAATATTCATTAATTGCGCAATTTCCTTGGTGGATAGATTCATGCGTAAGTAAGCAGACAGCTTAAGTTCATTTGGACTTAGGTTGGGATAAGAATTTTTCAGCACCATTAAAAAATCGCTTTGAACTTTATCAAAATGGTGGGCAAAGTGTTCCCAATCTTTATCAATTCGATCGTCTTCACCTAAAACCTTGATCAGTTTTTTAAAATTCTGCGCCGTTTTTTCGTCTTCAACATCCTTGGTCAAGCGCTTTAGTTCGCCTTTTAAATTTGTTAGCAGCTCGCCTTTTTGTACCAGGTGCATTGCCGATGTTGCTAATTCTGTATTTTGATGTGCTATTTCTGCTTCCAGCTTTTCGTTTTTAAGTTTTACAATTTCCTTTTCTGTTTTCTCTAATTCCAACTGGTGCAGGTATTGTATTTTTTTCTGTTCTTCTTCGTAACGCAACTGCTGGTTTTTAAATTTTCTTTTTTGATAACGAATTAATAAAAAAATAACCGCTGCAAAAAGCGCCACGTATATTAAAAAAGCAGGAATGGTTTGGTACCACGGAGGCAAAACAGTAAAACTGAATTCGCTGATCTGCGATTCATTGCCAAGATTGTTTCTTGCCTTTACCTGGAAAGTGTAATCCCCAGCCGGCAAGTTTGTATATTCTTTGCCTGTTTTTTTTGAAAAGTCAGCCCACTTGTTGTCGAAGCCTTGCAGGAAAAAACTGTATTCAATATTGGTTTGCTGGGCAAAAATAGGTGAGGCAAATTCAAACTGGAAAGAATTCAATGCATGGTTTACTTTGATTTTTTCGGCATGTAAATCGGTGCCTGAACCATTTACATTTTTAAAATACCCCCCAAATAACAAGCTATCATTTTTGCCCGAGGCTTTAACCGTTCTTATCTGCACCGCTATTGGATATTTATTTTTTTTATAGAGTTCGAAATTGACATGATAAAATCCTTTTTCTCCTCCAATAAATACATTGCTTTTATCAACGGGTAAAATATGCTCAAAGCCACTTACAAATTTGTTGTTTAATTCGGGCAGGTAAATGATCTGCGTTTTACCATTCTGGCTTTCTATTACACCAATTATTTTGTCAAATATGAACCAGATGTTGCCGGATGGATCTTCTTTTAAATATCGAATACCTTTTTTGCCAAAAATTTTATTGTAATAATTGGATGGTTCAAAAACATCTTTCAAAGCATTGTACTCATAAACGCCCATTTCATTAGCAAGAATGATCTTGTTTTTGATCTTGAAAATATAATTGCCATTGATAGATGCAACGCCCTTGGTTTTGGTGTATTGTTTTACCGCAGGCTTTCCTAATGCATTTAGCTGAACCTGGAAAATGCCTTTGTAAGGATGGGCGATCCAAATTTTATTGTTGTCCATTACAATAAACCTCGAAGATTCAAAACGAGCAGGCGTGTTTTTATTGACGATGTTCCCATCTTTAATCGTATAAAAATTTACACCCTCGTACGTTCCGGCAACCATTAGTGCCGATGGCAAAACATTATCGTATGGAAGAAAATTCCAAAATCCTGAAGAATTATCAACCGAAATCGCAGCATCATTTTTAATAACATAAGCACCGTCATGGTGGCCCATTAAAAGTGTACCATTTACTGCTGATAGGTTCCAAACCTGCCCACTGGTATTTTTTACGGGTTCAAAAAAGCCTTTTATATAGCTTAGGTCTTTTGCGTTCTGCAGCGGAATTTTATACAATCCATTTGAAGTTCCGAGGTACAACAGGTTGTCATGAATAATCGATGAATAACCTGAACCATCGTTTTGCGCATCGGGGTAAATATGTTTGATGGCATTGTTAAATGCAATAAAGGCAATTCCATTATCTAATCCTAACCAAATGTTCTTTTCACGATCTAAAAAAATGTCCAGCACGTTGTTATTCTGAAGGTCTTCTTTGCGGGAAAAGCTTTGAACAAGGTTTCCTTTTTTATCAATTATAAAACAACCGCCAAGGTTTGTAGTTAATGCAATATGATCGTCGTTTACACGTATGGCGCTTGAAATAAATCTGGTAGCAATCTCATTTAAAGCCTTCGATTTAAGCTGGGTTGCCGTATCGTTATGTATAATGTAAACGCCATTCTTAACCGTACTCAGTAAAGCGCTATCCGTACCAATGCTGGTTAAGTTGGTGGCAAAATAATCAACAGGTAAAGCGCTTTTTTTCAAGAAGGCAGCCCATAAACCGTTTTGATAGGATAATAAGCCCCTGTTCTGATCCTGGGCAATCAATTTATTATCATATAAGGTCATAAACCGCCACTGTTGGCTTTTATATACAGTGCAATGGTTATCGCTTATCTGGAAAATTTTATTAGTTGTTTGAAAAAATGCCCGGTCCTGGAAAAAACAGATCTTCCAAACATCAGTAAACGATCTTTCTTCCTGGGGTATTAGGTGTTTTAAAGAATAATAAATGAGCAAACCTCTTTTATCCGGGGCAAAATAGCCGAATTCATCTTGTCCACCTGCATATAGAAGCCCATCGGGTCCAAAAGCAATGGAGCGAACAATACTTTTATTGGGTAAAGGGTAAACTTTCCAGGCTATTCCATCATAGCTTAATACTCCTTCGTTATTGGCAAAATACAGGATGCCGTTTTTGCCCTGGACAATCTGTTTGTTTTGGCCGCCGGCACCATATGTTTTTTTTGAATGGTTGGTAATTTCCGGTAGACCGATAGTATTCTGGCATAAGGCGGCTGTGCTAATAAGGAATATTAGGTAGGTAATTCTTTTCATAAGCGTCAATCCTCAGTTGAAAGTTAACGAATAAAGTTTGATGTATTGATGATGTACTGAAGTATGATGATTATCAGCGCATTTAAGTGCATGATGTAGTAGTGATGTAGTAGTAAATTAGTTATCGCTGTGCTTAAAATTTACTTTTATACCCGAGAAAAAACAAGTGTTAGTCGATTTAGTTCCGACTGATCAAACAAAACCAAATAAAGCTTGCGTATGAAATTGAAAATTGCCGTCCTGCTCTGTGGACTTTTTGTGGTGCAGGGCCTCTTCTCTCCATTATGGGCCCAAACATTAAGGGTCACCGGTAAAGTAACCGGGTCAAATAATGAAATTCTTCAAGGCGCTACCATCTCTGTTAAAGGCGAAAACATTGCTACAACCACCAATGAAAGTGGTAATTACCTCATTTCGGTTCCTAAAAAGGGTTCAGTTTTAATTGTATCCTATGCCGGGATGGAGAAAGAAGAACAAGTGGTTAATATGGAAGGTGCCATAGATTTTTCTTTGAACACCCTATCCGGCAACCTGGATGAAGTAGTAGTAGTTGGTTATGGTACACAAAAAATAACCAAAGTTTCAGGTGCAATTTC
>JAKFCI010000190.1:0-2676 GCA_036676725.1 Chitinophagaceae bacterium | reverse complement strand
GTCTGCTTGCCGAAATTTCTATCCGTACTTATTACGAATCTCAAAAAAAGAAAACGTATCATGTGCGGAATATTTATCAAAGTGGCGATAAAAAATCACTGTTAGAATTATCAATGAGCAAGTAATAATTCTTCATGTTTTTTAAACCATTGGTAAACCTCCAGTAAGCCCTCTTCTATATTGGTTTCGGGATGATAATCTAACAACCACTCCGCTTTCCTAATATCAGCGTAGGTATAAGTAACATCGCCCGGTTGCATGGGGCGCCATTTTATTAAAGCTTTTTTGTTGGTCACTTTTTCAATGTTAGCAATAAGGTCTTTTAGTAAAACGGTTTGGCTATTGCCCAAATTAATAATTTCATATTGAACATCAATTTCAGCGGCCTTCACAATTCCTTTTACAATATCCTTTATATAAGTGTAGTCGCGGCTTGAATTGCCATCGCCAAAAATTGTTATGGGCGTCGCTTCCAAAATAGATTTTGTGAATTGGTAGATGGCCAGGTCTGGACGCATACAAGGTCCGTATACCGTAAATAATCGCAAAGCAATAAAAGGCAAATGGTATAGGTTATTATACACATGCCCAAAAGCTTCCCCGGCTAATTTGGTGGCAGCGTAAGGCGAGATCGGGTAAAGTATTTCATGCTCGTTCCATGGTAGATTTTTATTGTTGCCATACACGCTGCTGGAAGAAGCAAAAATAAATTTGCTTACATTTTTTTGAACGGCAAAATCAAGCAAGTTTTGGGTGGCTGTAATATTTGTTTTAATGTAAGATTTTGGATCCTGTATACTTGGACGTACGCCTGCTTTTGCTGCAAGGTGTATGATTATATCAATTGGTTCGTTTATTATCTTTTTTAAAATTGAAGGATTTAATTCATCAAGATCATTTTCTACCAATTTAAAATCCGGTGATTCTTGCAGGTCAGAAATGTTTTGCAATTTTATTTCGCGGCTGTAAAACGTGTCGAAATTGTCAATGCACGTAACCCGTACTTCTTTATTTTTTAATAAGTAACGAATTACATGGTTGCCAATAAAACCTGCACCGCCGGTTATTAAATAATGTTTCTTGCTCACCTGTTTTAGTGTTTTTTATTTTTTTTTGAATAAAAGCAACACAGGAATTTCGAGGGGACAGCAACTATCTTCAAAGAGTGCTATTAAATTAAATATTTGTTTTCATATTTTTTATGACATCGCACAAGTTGATTTGGTTGAAGGATGAGTTCCTTTTAATAATATTTATTTTCACATAGCCGATAACGTGGGTGCTTAACTCTGCCATAAATTTTACTTACTGCAAATCACATTGCCTCTTCTTAGATTTGATGACCAATCCTAAATAATTATCGCACTAATTATTAAAGATGTTGCGTGTTATTAAAAATATTTTAGTTGCTGTTCTTGCAATTACCTACATAGGAGGGCTCTTTGTTCCAATTATGAATAACAATGCAGCGCACCATGCAAATATTGCCTTGCATATGTACCTGACAGGCGATTACATTAACCTTATAGACCGGGGAATGGATTACCTGGATAAACCCCACTTATTATTCTGGCTTGCAGCACTGTCCTACAAAATATTTGGAGTTAGTTCTTTTTCTTACAAATTGTTTTCGTTTTTATTTGCCTTGGTGGGCATTTATGCTACATACAGGTTAGGTAAAATATTATTTGGAGAAAGGGCAGCGAAGTATGCAGCACTAATGCTTAGTTCGGCTTTTGCGTTTGTACTTTCGGTTAATGATGTACGCATGGACGCAATGGTGGTTTCATGCATTTCTTTTGCTACCTGGCAATTATTCGAATATTTATCTTTTGAAAAGAGAAGTGCCATTTTTTTTGCTGCTTTGGGTCTAGCCCTTGGCTTTGCAACAAAAGGAATGGTAGCCGTGGTGCTACCGGTTATGACCGCTTTTTTGTATTTTATAGAACAAAAAAAACCAGGGCAAATAATTACAAAAAAGTGGGTTTGGTTAGGTTTGCTGACTGCCCTTTTATTAATACCGGTTTTTTATTGTTTTTATCTTCAGTTCGATCTGCATCCCGAAAAAACCGTAAGGGGTATAAGTGGCAATTCGGGCATCAAGTTTTTATTGTTTGGACAAAGTATACAGCGATACACTGGTGCCGGATGGGGTGAACGTTCTTCCGATCCTTTTTACCTGCTTCATACTTTTCTCTGGGCCTTTATGCCCTGGAGTATACTTGCTTTTGTTGCTTTAATTGCCAATATTAAAAATTGGTTCCGGTATAAGTTTGATATGCAAAAGACAACTGCTTTTGCCTTGACTGCTACTACGCTTATAATTTTTGTGTTGGTATCTTTTTCGCGTTTTAAAAATGCGCACTACATAAACATTCTTTTTCCTTATTTCTCCTTAATTACAGCTAAACATCTCATTACAATTAATCCAAAATTTTATAAACCTGTTTTTGGGTTGCAAGTTTCGCTAAGCATATTGCTGCTGATTTTTGCTGTTGTTTTAAATACCTGGTTCTTTCCTGTTAGCAATTTTGTTATTGGTATTGTTTCCATCTTTATATTATTTGCATTTGTATTTATTCTTTTTAAAAACAACAGTGACCTGCTTTCTAAATCTGTTTGGCTTTCATTCACAGCAAGTGTTTTTGTTTTCTTTTTACTCAATTTTAATTTTTA
>JAKFCI010000189.1:0-2270 GCA_036676725.1 Chitinophagaceae bacterium | reverse complement strand
GAGTTGATGTTTTATAACAACAAAACAAAATCCTTAAAGCAAGTTGGTTTTTTAAATGTATATCATCAAACAAGTACTCCCGCAGCCAATGCCGAAGAAGGTTTAATGGGTTTAGCGATTGATCCGGATTTTAAAAACAATCATTTCGTTTATGTTTATTATAGTCCCATTGATACATCGGTGAACAGGTTGTCTCGCTTTGAATTTAAAGGCGATACGATAGATAAAAAAACAGAAAAGATTGTTTTACAATTTTATTCGCAACGTGAGATCTGTTGTCATACCGGTGGTTCAATTGCTTTTGGTAGTGACCACCTGCTTTATCTTTCAACCGGAGATAATTCTACACCGTTTGACGCACCCAACCAGGCTTATGTAAACCATGGTTTTGCGCCATTAGATGATAGGGAAGGACAGGAGCAATATGATGCACGCCGTACCTCTGGAAATACTGCTGATTTGCGTGGTAAAGTATTGCGCTTGAAAATTAATCCTGATGCCACTTATACAATACCCGAGGGGAATTTATTTCCTGGAAATAATGCTAAAACCCGGCCTGAAATTTATACCATGGGTCATCGCAATCCATACCGTATAACGGTTGATAAAAAAACAGGCTTTTTATATTGGGGTGAAGTGGGTCCTGACTCCGCAACGGACAGTTTAGAAACTCGTGGGCCACGAGGTTATGATGAAGTAAACCAGGCACGCAAGGCCGGTTTTTTTGGTTGGCCTTTATTCATTGCCAACAATTATCCTTACTGGCAATATAATTATGCTACGGGTGTTAGTGGCGAGCCATTTGATCCGGCACATCCCATTAATAATTCTAGAAATAATACGGGTTTACAGGATTTGCCTCCAGCGCAACCTGCTTTTATTTATTATCCTTATAACAATTCTAAGGAATTTCCACAATTGGGTGCTGGTGGTCGTAATGCAATGGCAGGACCTGTTTATTACACAGAGAATTTTCCAAAAGAAACACGTTACCCGGAGTATTTCAATGGCAAATTATTTATTTACGATTGGATGCGCAACTGGATAAAACTTGTGCACATGAAGCCTAACGGTGACTTTGATAAGATGGATGGCTTTATGGAAAGCTCGCCGTTAAATGCCCCAATAGATATGGAAGTGGGACCGGATGGCAGAATTTATGTTTTAGAATATGGTCAAGGTTGGTTTTCTAAAAATGTTGATGCAGGTTTAATTCGCATCGATTACCTGTCTGGCAATCGGCCTCCAAAAGTTGACAGTCTTAAAGTGGCGAAAGAAAGTGGGACTTTGCCTTTTACGGTTTCGGCAACTGTAAAAGCAATCGATCCTGAAGGTGATAAATTAACTTACCGGTGGCGCATAGGCGAAACTGTTAAAGAAACAAATGAACCGCGGTTAAATTATGTCATCAATAAAAACGGCGAATACCCTGTAACTGTAGAAGTAGTGGATGATAATAAAGCCGTTTCAAAAAGCAGTGTAATTACTGTATATGCCGGTAATGAACAACCGCAGGTAGCCATAGATATTGAAGGAAATAAAAGTTTTTATTTTACCGGGAAACCAGTTGCCTATAATGTAAAAATAAATGATGGTGCAGCAGCGATAGATACAGCAAACGTATTCATTAAATCAGAATTTATTGAAGGTAACGAAGACCTTGCGGCACAAGGTCACCAAATTGTGCCACAGACTATTTTGGGTAAAAACCTAACGCTTAGCCTTGATTGTAAATCTTGCCATAAAGTAAATGAAAAATCAATTGGGCCTTCTTATATGCAGGTGGCGCAACGTTATCATAAAGATCCGAAAGCAGGAACATTATTAATTGACAAGATCATAAAAGGTGGTGCAGGAAACTGGGGTGAAGTAGCTATGCCTGCGCATACCAATTTAAAAGAAGGTGATGCAAAAATGATTACTGAATGGGTGCTGTCTTTGGCAAGTGATAAGGTTTCAAAATCATTGCCATTAAGCGGAAAAGTGATGGTCAAAGAATCCGGTGATAAAACTTTTTCATTGACTGCTTCTTATACCGATTTAGGAGGTGGAAGCACAAGGCCTTTATCGGGCTCAAATGCTGTTTATTTACGCAGCGGCTTGTTTGATCTTGGCAAAATGAAAGAGGGTAATGGTTTTGCAAAAAAGGATTCTGCTGGAACCAGTTATTTATTAATGCCACAAACAGAAGGCAGCATTCAACTAAAATCAATTGATCTAACCGGCATAAAAGCAATTGAGCTTACTGGTTTTGGAAGTGGTGAAGCAAC
>JAKFCI010000188.1:0-1534 GCA_036676725.1 Chitinophagaceae bacterium | reverse complement strand
GATAACGTACATATGCAGAACAGCATGCAACTGGTGAAAAAATTACAGGAGAAGAAAAAGCATTTTGAGTTTATGCTGTACCCCGGTGGTCGACATGGTTGGGCAGGTAATCAAAACCTACATTCGCAAAATGAAATAGCGATGTTTATTTATAAGAATTTGCTGGAAAGAGAAGTGCCGAAAGATATATTGAAATAAGTAGAATGAATTGTATAAAAGAAACCGGAGTGATGAGCTCCGGTTTTTTATTGGACCAAGTCGTAAACCTTTTCTTTACCATTTAATTCATACAAACCATCTTTTTTTAAACGAAGGGAAAACACATTACTCATTTCAAGCCTTGGTCGACCGTAATGAAAAAACATAGCCGGGAGGTTCAACACTACAGTTGTGTTTGATTTTATCAAAGGAAGCGTGATTTTTTTTGAAAGGATGCGTTCGAGATACGTTAGTCGAATTTCTTTATACTTTTTAAAGTTTAAAAGAACTCTTCCGTTTTCATCTACTTTAAAAGTCTGCGATATTTTGCCAGAAGTGTCAGGTGCTGTAATAATAAAGTTGTTGTTTGGAACCGGGGTGCCTCTATTAGTTAAGAACTGAATTAAAATCAGTGAATCATTTTCAGTATGGCTAGTTTTCTTAATTTCTTTATAAACATTAATTGAATCGAAATTATAAAATCTGAATTCGACAATCCCATTTCTAAGCAAGTATTTACCGTATGCAATATAGGAACGCCCCTCACATCCCGACTCCCTATAAAAGTTTCCAAGACTATCTAAAATATAATTAGTTGAACAGAAGTCACTTTTGTGATTAAAAACTGTAGTTGACTTCAATTGGCTAAAAGCGGGTGAAATGTATAAAAAGACAATACATGATACATAAAATATAAGCTTCATAAAATAGAAGATGTTTTCAACCGACAAATTAATCTAATCCATGTTATTCCACAACACCAACCCCTCCACCCCCGAAAGCAATGTATAAACAATCCCAAAAATCAAAATATCTTCTTCCGGGTTTCCATCAAACGAACCAAGCCATAATACCACAACCGTAAACAGGAATGTAATAATGGAGTTAATGATCGGCAGCATTAAGGTTAATACCCAATTGGTTTTTGCAACGGAGATTTGCAGCACAACAAAATAAAAGAACGTAACAAACAGAAACACTTCCAGTGCAATAAACAACTCTTCACCTTTTTTTGTTGCGTAAGTGTGGTAATACTGCGCCCAGTAAACCGTAAACAACAACAACGCTGCTGCATAAAACAAGCTGATCAACTGCAACCTGCTGAGCTTAAACATGCTTACTGTTTTGGTTTAACCTGCAATTCTTCCCAAGGCGTGCTGCCATCTTTCTCTCTTGTAAAAACAAGTTGTTTTCCTTCGCCAATGACAATTTCAGCAGTGGTATAAACAATATTGCTGTCGAGCAAATGACCACCAATGGTTGCACCCGTGCTATCGCTTACACTCATGTGCAGATGCGAACCATTAATACTCACCGTACCAACCAAGCTGACAAT
>JAKFCI010000187.1:0-4390 GCA_036676725.1 Chitinophagaceae bacterium | reverse complement strand
TCTTTCCATCGGCCGAAATAAAACCGATAAAGGTATGCACCTGCTCGCCACTGAAACTGCTGGCAGCAAATGCATCGGCACCTGCACTACGCACCGCACCTGCAGTAGTGTAAATACATTGGTTACGTGCAGGGCAATACAACACCAGGATGCTGCTGTCGGTTGCCTGTGCACGACCCACACCGGTATTATCCGTCCATTGGAAACTAACGGTGCCGGCTACCGTACTTGTAGCTTGCGGATTACCTGCATTCGGTAAATCGCCACGACTTACTAACGCCAATGAATAGTCGATGCTGTAAGCAGGGTAGGCGCCGCTAATGGCATTCTTCAGCGTGTAACGCATGGCATTGTTAAACCCCGTCATTTCCACCGCATACTCTCGAAAGCTGGTGGAGAGCAAACCCGTCATAGGTTGCAGAAATTTCATAGTGAGTGAAAACTTTGCCTGTTGTTCCAGTTGCGGTTGTGTAAAACTGGTACGTCGGCTTGTGCTTTGGCTGCGGAGATAGCTGATGCCTTTCCAGCTGCCGCCAATTACGGTACCTACTGTACCACTGATGGGACCTAAGATCCCTTTGTTCATGATAGCCATGATGGTTGTTTTTAAAGGTTTTGGAAATTGTTTTTTGCAATGGCCTTTTTCTGCAAGCGCTTACAGTGCGGGGCCGTTGCATGTATTAAAACTCTGCGATGTTGTTTCCTGGTATAAGCTTGTAATGCTTTGCTGTTTGTTGCTTCCTGTTGCGCAGGGTTGCACTGCATTTCATTTGTTTGCTTTTCGGCACCAGCAGGCAATAAGAAAGGGACTTGTTCGGGTTTTGTTCGGACCTTCTTCGGACCTTTGCCGTGTTTTGTTCGGATAACTCCGAACAAGACCCGAAGAAAACACGAAGCGGGTGCGAAGAAGACGCAGAGAAAATATGCAGCAGTTATTTCTGTATTAACCCGCTTATAAATTTCCTCTGCATAAACAGAACTTACAGTCATGTAACGCTTGCAAAAATAAACCGCAGTTCTTATTTTACTTTTCACATACTAACCCAAACACTTGCATGGAAAAACACGAACCACTACCGCAACCATCCATTACACTGGATGAGCCGATGTATGATAAGCAGGATATTCTGCAACTCTTCCACATCAGTAACCGCACACTTGTTACCTGGCGAAAGAACGGCATCATTCCTTTTCTGCAGATTGGGGGAAAAATTTATTACCCCAAGAACTTAGTGGAGGCACAATTGGAGAAATACCGGAGGAGGTAGTTGTTAGCCGGTAGTCGGGAATGGTGAGTAGTGAGTCGTCAGTCGTGAGTGGTGAGTCGTGAATGGTCCATCGTCTTTGATCTTCTTAATATCCTAAATCCTACATCCGAAATCGACATCATGTGGTGGTCCGTCGTCCATTGTCTATGGTGTTCTTCAGATCCTAAATCCTGCATCACAAATCATATATCATGAGGGTGGTGGTCCGTCGTCCATCGTCTGTGGTCTTCTTAACATCCTAAATCATACATCCCTCCAAAAGGGTGTTTTCACCGTTTTTTGTTTTGCTGTGTTGCTGCATCTTAGCACTGCATCGTTGTATAGATTATATCGAACGATTGCTCGCTACCTGCAAACACTCTGGTTAAGTACGTGATTACAGGCAAAACAATTCGGTTGTTTTGAAGTGGAGCAATCGTTTTTTTTTGTTATCGTTTGTTAGTAAACGTTAGTGTATAAGGGATGACTCCTTTTGGGGTATTGTTGTTGAACAGAAACTTTGTTCATTTGCAGAGAAAACGTATTTCTACTATTGTTCATATAAATTTCGTTATCGATTTTTGATTTTATCCTGATCTTTTCCGATCTCCTTTTTTAAACTACCTAATTCCACTACCCACGTGAAAGCCACAACTGTTGTTACAGTTGAATCACTTAAACCAAAATGTTGCATTGTTATGAATTTCCTTCACAGAAGAGACTGGGTTGTTAAAACTCCGTTGTTTCATTTATTTCTTTAAGGCAAAAAGATAAACTACAAATGTTTGTGATTAGACAAACCATGCTTTTTAAATAAAAAAATAGGAACAAGCCAAAAAAATATAAGATAAGATATGAAAAAGATTCTACTGTTTACTATTTGTATAATGCAAGTTTTTTATTTGTATTCTCAAAAAAGAAAAGTAATACGAGGGTTTTCAATGCAGGCAGAAAACGACGTGTTTATGGCGTGGATAAATAATGAAGATAAAGATTACTCAGGAGGTTTTAGATTTGAGTTTTATACAGATTACCTGAGACAAGGAATATTTCCATTGTTTCGAAATAGAGAAGAAGATTTAAGCGAGTTCTCTCTGGAAAATAGACTAAACAGCAATTCTATTTACATTCATGGGTTAGGGTTTACTCCCAATAGAGACAGCTTTGTTCTTTCTACACCTGTTCGTTCACAAAGGCCTTTTTCGTCTGTAATGGGCGTTGGCTGGAAGCGAAACGCCGTATTTTATGGATTACCATTTAACAATACCAGTAAGGTAAACACTGCAATTGTTTCAGATATTTTTATAGGAAAAATCGGAGTTAAAGCACCTGGTAATGTTCAGAATTTTTTACATGAGTACGTGACAGAAAGCGATTTTGTCAATGGATGGCAAAACCAAATCGCAAATGGTGGTAAATGGGTTTTTACATACAAAGTGGCTTCTTATTTTCAAATGCCAAAAAGGAACGCTCATTTGGCAGTGCCTAGTTTTTTTGTTTCTCCGGAAATTTCATTAGGAAACCTTTTCATTAATGGAGGCCTAAGACTATCGCTATCGAATCAGAAAATATCAACTATTGGACAAGTTGGTGCAATGCAAAGTGCAAAAAGTAACGATTTGCTAAAGAATGAAAGTAAACCACTATACCATGATTACGGTACAAATAAAGGGTGGTTTAATTATGAAGTATATGTAAGAACAATTTATGTGGCACATAACAGCACCCTTCAAGGTTTGCCATTTTATGATAAAAGCGTTCACAAAATAGGAGTAGCTGATTTAAACAGATTTGTTCATGATGTTGGCTTTAAATTTATTGCTCATTACAGGCCAGATAAAATCAAGGAAAAGGCTCTAAGAAATAATATGGTATTTCTTGAATTTATTGCTCGAAGCAAGGAGTTTAAGTTTGGACGATCACATTTTTATGGCAACCTGGGATTTGTAATAATGTCAAATAGATAATAAAACATAATGAGTATGAAAAAAAGTATCTTTTCAGTTGTTTTAATTCTTTTAACAACCAATGCTTTAAATGCGCAGTTCATCTATAAAAACAGGATTAAGGCTAACCAATTAAGCACGTTGACAAAAGACGATAATAATAAACTAAAGGAATACAATAATACATTTTTTGTAATTGCAGGCGGGAATGGAGAAGGGCTTGCTACCGCTGAATTGTTACACGGATTTTTAGGGAAAGGAGGAAAAGCTGGAAGACTGGCGTTTGGTGGAACTATTGCTAAAGCAGAACAATCTAGTACTGGTGATTTGAAAGCAATTTTACAGGGAGGGGGGAATTTTTTCCTAAGTCATTCTTTAGATTTCGGAGGAACTAAAGATGTTACAAACCGTGGTTTTTACATGTTTTTATTGCGTACAAAGCTGGGAACTATTATTCCCTCTCTTGGTACGTCTACAAACGTGATTCAGGCACATATTGATCCGGGAGTAGAATTTCAGTTTAATTTGAATGCACTGAACAATGATGATGATATTGCAATTGGATTAGTAGGCGCTATAAGAGGCGGATTTTTGTGGTTAACAAATCCATATGCAGTGAATATGCAATTAAATAGAAACGCCTTTCCGTATCTATACATAACAGGTGGCGTAAAACTAAAGGATGCTGTTCAGATTGTGTATTCACAACAGTTTTTTAGCAATGATATTCTTTCATCGGGTAAGCCCTCCGCTTCAATAGGGCTATCTGTAGTTTTATAAGTGTTTCTTAAACCAATCAATAACAGCCTTATTGATTCTTGCTGAAGCATTCCAATCGGGAGGGAAGTAACTTTCACCACCTCCGTGATGAATGCCAACCAGCGTAGGAACGTTATTTTTCATTGCCCATAATGGAGCACCGCTATCTCCTGTGCAGGTGTAAATATAGTACCCAATTAAAGAATGCATATCATGAATGCGCAGCTCTTTTTTAGTTGTCGTTTTCTCCATAAGTATATCAGGTATATCACAAGGAAACCCTGTTAAGTGAATGCTGTCTGTGTCAGCAAAAGAATTTATAGAATCCAATTCAAAGTGACCCTCGTATAACTCTTTTATTTTCTCTGGGTTTTTAATTCTAATTAATGCTATATCTGATGGTGCTCTCACGCTTCCAAGTAAAATAATTTCAACTTC
>JAKFCI010000186.1:0-4323 GCA_036676725.1 Chitinophagaceae bacterium | reverse complement strand
AATGATTACTTTTTTACCAAAACAGTAACCAGAACTGATGCTTACATCTTTCGGAAAGATTGTTCCATCTTTCCGAAGCCCCCAAAATTCAAATACCTGTGGGGCACCATTGAGTGCTTTCTCAATACATTCTTTTACAACAACGAAATCATTTTTTCCCGGTGCTGAAAGAAATTCCGGCGTTTTTCCTATGAACTCTGCCTTTGAATAACCATACAGTTTTTCAGCAGCATGGTTTACATCTAAAAATGTTCCGTTTACATCCTGGATATAAACTGCCTCCGAAATATGATCCAGGAAATTTAAATACGTTTGTTCAGATGCAGAAAGTTGTGTTGCTGCTACTGATGATGATGGTTTTGTTGATTCCCGTATAACAGCACAAATTTGTTTCTGTCCGTTTGCATCTGCAAATGCAGTTAATCTCAATTCTGCAAAAAACTCAGTGCCGTTTTTCTTAACCATTGAAACCTCATATTCCGCTTTTCCTGTTTGCTCCAATTCGCTGAGGTATTTAGTTAACTGTTTGCTCCATTGATGAATGAAGCCATTGCTGCCCAATGCACATATTTCTTCTTCGGTTGCGCCAAACATGTTGCAGGCAGCATGGTTGGCTGCAATGAAACTGCCATCGGGGTAGCCGAGAAGAATTGCATCGTGACTGTTTTCAAAAATTGTATTGAATTTTACTTCGCTGTTTTTAAACAACTCTTCTTTTCTTTTTTGTTGAGTGATGTCCCTTAAAAAAACGGAACTGCCTGTTTGCGAAGAGTAGATACGTGTTTCGTACCAATGATCATCAACCGCAATATATTCTTCTGCAGAACTACCGTGTTGATTTTCTTTGATCCTTTCATAAATAATGTGAAATAAACCCGCAACAGCACCCGGAAATTGGGCCAGCAGATGCTTGCCAACCAGGTCTTCAGGTTTACATTGAAACATTTCTCCGGCCATTTTATTTGCAAATGTGAAACAACCGTTTACATCAATTGTAACAAATGCATCAGCAATGACTTCAAGGACTTTGAATTCAGGATTTTGGGGGTGTTTAATCAGCATTTAATCGTTTTAATTAAACTGACGAGTGTTTTACTTCATAAAATCTACGACTATATTTTGATATATAAAAATCTGCAGTTTTATATCATCCTGTTTTTAACCCTGCACTCTGTAAATTCAGGAAGGCTGTTGAAAGAAGATGTGTGGCTTCTGTCCGCCCCTGGTCTTATACAGTAACCCCCGGGATTTATATGTTCTGACTCTCGTGATAGGTTAAACCCGAACCTGTGTAAAAGAATAAAAACATACGCTTACATGTTTTTACTTTTCATATCTTTTACTTTTCAATTTTACAGTTAAAGCAAAACCATATGAACAAAAGATTTTTCCCGCTTGTGTTGTCAGCCATGTTTATTACAACCACAATTGCTGCCCAACAACCTGCGCCCGTTAAAATTGAAGATGGCCTGGTGCAGGGAAATGTTGAAGATGGCTTAACTGTTTACAAAGGCATTCCCTTTGCCGCACCGCCTGTTGGTAATTTGCGGTGGCGTGCGCCTGAACCTGTAAAAAAATGGGATACTGTTTTGCAGGCAAAAAAATTTGCGCCGGGCCCTGTGCAGGGCTGGACACCGCCTTCAGGAAAAAGCGAAGATTGTTTATACCTGAATGTTTGGTCGCCTGCAAAATCGGCCAATGATCGCATTCCTGTTCTTGTATGGATTTACGGAGGCGGTTTTAACGGAGGCGCAACTTCTGATGCAAATTACAGTGGTGAAAAATTGGCGAAGAAAGGAGTAATACTTGTAAGCATAGCTTATCGTGTAGGGCAACTTGGTTTTTTAACACACCCGGAACTTAGCGCAGAAAGTGCAAACCATGTTTCAGGCAATTATGGTTTGCTCGATATGATTGCAGGATTAAAATGGATTCAGAAAAATATTGCTGCCTTTGGAGGCGATCCAAACAAAGTAACCATTTTTGGCGAATCTGCAGGGGGCATTGCCGTTAGTATGTTGTGTGCATCACCATTGGCAAAAGGATTGTTTCATGCTGCTATTTCGCAAAGCGGCGGTTCGTTCGGGCCACCAAGGCTCACTACATTTCCCGGTGAGAATTTAAAAAAACTTCCTGTTGCTGAAAGTGCAGGCGAAGCTTATGTAAAGAATGCAGGATATTCTTCCATTGCTGATTTGAGAAAATTAGATGCTGACAAACTTCCTGCAATACGTGGACTTGCATGGCCCATCATTGACGGATGGGTGATACCTGAAGATCAATATAAATTATATGAAGCCGGCAAGTATAATGATGTTCCGGTTCTCATTGGTTACAATTCAGATGAAGGTGCAAGTTTTTCGCCACCAAAAACTCCTGCCGATTACATTACTGCTGTGAAAACACGTTATGGAAAATTTGCTGATGATTTATTGAAAGCTTATCCTGTTGATTCAACCAGCGTTCCAAAAACGGCAAGAGATCTCAGCAGGGATGCAGCATTTGGATGGCATACATGGAGCTGGGCAAGGCTTCAGTCGAAAACAGGAAAATCAAAAGTGTTTTATTATTATTTTGATCAGCATCCTGATTATCCTGAAGGTTCTCCCCGTTTCGGTTATGGTTCACCACATGCACAGGAGGTTTCTTATGTGTTTGAACATTTGGATGCATCGAATCAGCAGACTACAAAAACCGATTTAGAAATATCTGATGCTATGGCTACTTACTGGACCAACTTTGCTAAGTATGGCGATCCGAATGGTAAAGCTGTTCCCAACTGGCCGGCATTCAGTGATAAAAAACCTGTGGTAATGTACTTCAGTAAAACAGCACATACAGGGCCCGTGCCAAGTGAAGCATCACTTAAAATACTGAATGCTTATTTCAAATGGAGAAGATCACCCGAAGGAGAAGCATGGGCTAAATAATGTAAGTCTGCAACAATTAGTTTGTGAATGGGTTTCTGTTTTGCCACACTACCCTTTTGTCAGACCCGGGATTTGTTACAGCTGACCGTGGCAAACAGAACTACATTGCTATGTTCAAAATTTATAAATCCTTTCTATTTTGTTTTCTTCAATTTCAAACATAATCAGTTGCTCAAGCCCTTCGGTTTTGCCATACCTTCCGTAAATAACTTCATGCAAAATTATTTTATTGCCATAATTGATTCTGTTGATCACTTCCGCCTTAAGGTTTGGTGAGTTGTCGAATAAGTCTTTATACATCTTTTCACATGCATCTTTCCCATCAACTAAAACAGCGTGATCATGGAATTGTATAATTTGAAAATTATCACTGAAAAGATCAAGGTTGGCTTTTAAATCTCTCTTATTATAAGCCTCAATTTGTGCAGTTACAATTTCAGCAGCTGACATAAAGTTTAGTTTTTATTATTGAAAATAATTTTTAGTGATGCAATGAAGTAACACGATTATTTAATTGGCAGATACCTGCGCCATACAGAAGTCACGCAAGGTTATTATCAATTTGTCTGTGATATAGGTTTATAGTTATTAAGCAAATCCAAAGCAGGAAAAACAGGAACGTAATTTTTTGAACTACCGGTAAAAATAAGTTTAATCCGTCACCGTAATATAATATGTTGTTAAGTACAACAAGGGTCAAATTAAAAATGCCTAACCAAAAAAGCTTTGTCCATTTTAATTTGCGAAGTCCAATAAAAGTGCCAACAGTAGCAACGAGGCCACACAGGCTTGCAATATTTACAATTGTGTCGTGCTGTTTTGTAAAAAGGAACATTCCTGTTGTCATGGCAAGAGTACCTGAAATTTGAATGATAAGGCGGCTGCTTTTTTTCAAGTCAATTATTTTGGGAAATATGTACCAAAAAACAGCAAGTGACAAACAGAGAACGAACATTGCAGCTATTGCCAATGGTCTTGCATAGTTGTGCTGTTCATTCATCGCATGTTCATTAAGCAAGTTGCACCAATAGTTATTTGTCCAGCTAAAACCTTGTGAATTTTTGTCAACTTGTGAACCGCCAGGATAAAAAAATGTTGCTATAAAATATAAACATATAAAAAGCAGTGACCCGAACAAAGGCGTGAGCACCCAAATGTTTTGCGATTTAATTGTGGTCTTTGTCAAACTAATGTGGCTGATTTAATATTTACAGAGTGTTGTTTTAAAATAGCAGATAATGCTGTAATTTATGATATAATATGTCCTATTCAAAGGAGAGCATTTTTTAAATCAATAGTTTATTGTTATACATTTTTTGCCACACACGTTTATTTCTGCTATTGCATTGTTGTTGTGTCAATACGAATCGAGGTTTTAAAAACATTGCGGACA
>JAKFCI010000185.1:0-5322 GCA_036676725.1 Chitinophagaceae bacterium | reverse complement strand
ATTTTATGGCACAACCATATTTAGCGCTTTCATTTTTCAATCTCCCCCTAAGCATCAAAAAACTTAAAATTAGGGTTCTGATTGTATAATTTATTTGCTAAATGCCTCAACCACTATCTTTGCACTCCTTTAAATTTTAGGTGATGAATTTTATAAATACATGGAATTCATCTTTAAATAGTTTTCTACAATGAAGTTTTTTAACTGGCTGATTAGATATCGTTTACTTATCGGGATCATTTTGTTGGTCCTTGGTGGTGTCACCAATTATTTTTCAGGTTTTTGGCCAGCGTTCGCATTATACCTTGTTGGTATTATTTTAATTGCGGGGCATTTTTTCTTTGGACCATTGCGCTTGATACAGGAGCACATGGAAAGTGGAGATATGGATGCAGCGCAAAAAGTACTGAACTCCATTAAATACCCTAACCTGCTTTATAAACCCATTCGCTCTGTTTATTATACTTTAAAAGGCAATATTGCCATGATGAACCAGGATTTCGACAATGCTGAAATCAACATGAAAAAAGGATTGGACCTTGGTATGCCCATGAAATAGGCAGAAGGAGCAAGTATGTTGCAAATGGGAATGCTTTCTATGCAAAAGAACGATTTGAGGAAAGCTGAAAGTTATATTCGGGGTGCCTTGCAAAAAGGTTTGCCCGATAAAGAAAATAAAGCAGCCGCTTATTTACAAATGTGCAGCCTGATGATGAACAAACGTGAATTCAGGGCCGCTAAGGATTTTTTTAGAAAAGCCAAAGCCTTAAAACCTACTACTCCTCAAATTGTTGACCAGATAAAACAAATAGAAAAATACATTTCCCGTATGCCCGGGTAATGTTTTCGTGCTTATTCCAATACGCCAAACTTTTCTTCAATTCTACTTTTCCGGTAAGCAAAAATTGAATCCAGTTGCCTTTTTACAATGGGCAGCCCCATTAAGCCAAATACGCCAAATGGAAGTTTGTATTGAACGATGTCCGTCATTTCGGTTCCACCGTCTATCGGTTTAAAATGGTGTTCGTGGTGCCACAAAGCGTATGGTCCCTTGCGTTGTTCATCTACAAATAGTTTATTACGCTCCACGTGGCTGATCTCCGTTTTCCAGAATAACGGAATTCCCAGCAAAGGTTTCACTTTATAAGTAATGATCTGTCCTTTATGGATTTCTTCATCTTTCAGTTCGCTGGTAATTTTCAGGTTCAGCGAAGCTGGCGTTATGGCTAAAAGGTTTCTTGCGTTGGAAAAAAAATTCCAGCATTCCGATGTAGGCACAGGCAACTTTTGCACCTGCTTAATAAAATAAATTTTACTCATTTAGATAATAATCTATTGGAAACAATCGAAATCTTAACTTGTTCAATCTTAAAGTTAAAATGGCAATTTCTATAGTGGCGCAAAATTCGCAGTACTCATTGTGGAAAATAAAATATGGAAGTAAAATATCGCAATTACGGATTATCTAAATCACGGAGTGAAGAACAGGCAGAAGAGCAGTTTATTAACCTGATACCAAGGGCTGTTTTGCGTCCACAGTCCTCTATTTTACTTGATGGAGAATGGCGGTTTGCCCTTGACCTTGATGACCGTGGCATTATAGAAGGCTGGCATTTGGGGCACCAATATGAGCATACAGCTTATTGGCCGGGCTCAATTGAAGAACATATGCTGGAAGCCAAAGTTGCCGAAAAAGAAAAATGGCACGACAAGGTGGTTGGCTGGTACGAAAGAGATTTTCCAATGCCTGAATTGTTTAATGAGAATGGTATTCCTCATACAGTGATACAGCTAACCTTCGGTGCCTGCGGTTACGAAACGATGGTATGGTTAAATGGCGTTTTGCTATATACGATAGAAGGAGAAGATGTGCATGTTGGCGAATACACTTCCTTTTCGTACGAATTAAAAACAGAAGATCTAAAGCCCAATAACCGGCTAACGGTTCGTATCTCCGATACAATGGATGCAGATTTACCAAGGGGTAAACAAGAATCGCATGTTTATAAACGTGGCGGCATATGGTACCAAACATATACTGGCGCCGTTCGCAGCATCTGGCTGGAAGCGGTAGATCGGAACCGTCTTCGTTCACGTGTTGGTGTAGTAAGCATTGTAGAAGATAACCTGGTACGTTTTAATTTAACCACACGCATACAAGATCCCGGCAATTATAGAATTAAATTAAATATTTACGTACGTCACCAGCAAGGCGATGAACCGGTGGCAACTGATGAATTTCCCATGGTTCTGGAAGCCGGAGAAAAAAAACAAAGAGTCGTTATCAATATTCCGGATGCAAAATTATGGTCTCCCGAAGATCCGTTCCTGTATCGTTTGGTAGCCGAATTGATCGATGAAAATAATTACAGTTCTATTATCGAAACCTATTTTGGTTTAAGAAAAATTGAAGCACGTGGTTGTTGCATTTACCTGAATAATAAGAAAGTGTACCTGGATGGAATTTTATACCAACCAGGAACGGCCACTTATGAAGAAATAAAACTGCACATGCATGCCATGAAAGAATTAGGCTGCAACCTGGTGCGCATACACATAGCCGGGGTAGATCCACGCATTTACAATCTGGCCGATAAAATTGGCCTCCTGCTATGGGTGGAAGTTCCAAGCCCGCATAGTTCCACGCATAGAAGCAGGAAATTTCACCGAGAAGAATTAATGCGCATGCTGGCGTTAATCGGCACCCATCCTTCGGTAATTATCTGGAGTTTGTACAACGAAGACTGGGGCGCACAGGACATTTCTACAAATGCAGAAACCCGCCAGTATATAATGGATATGTATCATTACATGCATATTGCCCAACCGCAGTTTTTAGTTGTTGACAATGATGGCTGGCAGCATATTTCATATGAAGGACGGCTGATGTCCGACCTTTTGACGGCACATTTATATACCCCCGATATTACTAAGTGGAAAAAATTGCTGGATGATATGTCGGCCGGTAAATTAGAAGGTGTCGCAGCTTACCCGCTGGTTGTTGGTGACCCGTTTTTTTTCCGTACCCAGGTGCCTTTAGTTGTTAGCGAGTGGGGTGGTTTTGGTTTCCCCGATTATGGGGGACCAAAAGATGCTGATGAAAGAACGGCGTTGATAAAAGCGTTTAAAGAAGAATTGCGAAAGCGGCCAATTGCAGGCGATGTATACACGCAGGCAACAAACATAGAAGAAGAAAGAAACGGTCTTATTGATTCGAATACCGGCGAATTAAAAGTTCCGGCTGGCTTACTGAATTCCCGACAAAAAGATAAATAGGAATTTTGTTATGAGCTAAGTGCTACTTTCATCTTCGTTGCGTCGCTCCGTTGTTTTGTTGTGCATTTGGCAACACGTAAAATAATTAGGGTTTAATAAAGTTATATATGTGGGTTTACCCCATTCTTTATAAGAAAGGGAAATATCTATGCAATTAAGGCATCAAAATATTTTTCACTTCCTACTGGGTATCCTTTTGGTATTTACCGTGCTGCCAACCTCAGCGCAAAAAGACAGCATTCAACATAACAGGTTAGATAGCATCCTGCTGAAACAAAAAGGCGTACTGGGTCAATTGGCGCAAAGCCTGATGGCAGATACAATCCCTGATCCTGATTTTGATTTGCAAAGGGCCGACCTTCCTTTTCAAAAAATGGCAGGCCGTGTTATCCGGAAAATACTAGTTTTTCCACTTGACTTTGGAAAATCAATTGCCGATACATCTAAATCAATAAGCAACAAATTAACCAGGCTCGCAGATAAATTCCACCATAATTCAAGACCCTTCCTCATTTATAATAACCTGTTTTTCAAACGCGGCGATCGTTTATCACCTTTCCTGTTTGGCAACAACGAAAGATACTTACGCGACCTTCCTTTTTTACAGGAAGCATTAATTTCGGTAAGACCAGTTAAAGGCACCAGCGATTCAGTGGATGTAATGGTTTATACAAAGGATTTATTGACCATAACAGGCGGTGCCACCATGCATAACCCTAAAAGCTTTAGTGTATTTATTGAAGAAAACAATATAGGAGGTTGGGGAGACCAGCTTAAACTACAATCCCTGTACGATAGCAGGCGTTTTGATAAGTTTGGTTGGGGCGCTCAATTTACCAAACGAAACATTGCAGGTTCTTTTATAGATGGAAGCATTGGCATTTTAAATTTCAATAAAACTTTTAATACCGGCAGATCAGAAGAAGAACTCAAATTCCTTCGGTTTATTAAACCATTAGTAAACCCATATATGGTTTTTACTTACGGGGCAAGCGCTGAAAGACATACCACTTCAAATTTATTTAACGGCGATTCCATCTATAAAACCAATGTTCAATACAATTATCATATTTATGATGCCTGGGGCGGGTGGAATTTGAGCAATAAAAACATTGGTTCGCAAAATGAATTTAGCAGGTTGCGCTATCTTTTAAGCGCCCGGGTGTTTGATCAAAAATTTAATTTAAAACCTGTTTTATACCAGTCAAATTATCATTACAAATATGCAGACCTGTTTGCTATTTTATCTTCAATTTCTATATTCAAACTCAATTATTATAAAACAAGATTCATTTACGGTTTTGGGAGAAGAGAAGATATTCCGCAGGGATTAGAAGCCTCAATAACAGCAGGCTGGACCAAAAAAGAAGGAAGAGACAGACCTTATGCATCGCTTAATTTTCAACGCTATCATTTGACTAAAAAAGAAGCCTACTTTAATTACACCTTAAAAGCGGGTTCTTTTTTTCACGAAAATAAATTAGAGGACATACACATTCTTGGCAACCTGGATTACTTCAGTTCGCTTATGCAACTATCACCTAAATGGAAGCAACGTGTTTTTTTAAATGCGAGCTATGCCCGGCAGTTTAATAATTTTTTACAGGAGCCTTTGTTTGTTGAAGGAATATATGGCATCGATAATTTTAAGAACAACAGCAGGGCTGGAGACATGCGGATAACGGCCAAAGCAGAATCAGTTTTTTTTAGTCCCTGGTCAATCCTGTATTTTAAAATGGCGCCTTTTGTTTTTGGAAGTACAACGATGTTTCGACATGACACACTTGGTGTGGCTAAAAACAAAATTTATTCAGCCTTAGGCGGCGGCATCCGTATCCGCAATGAAAGTCTTGGTTTGGGAACAATAGAATTGAAAGGTGTTTATTTTCCCCGGAAAGATCTTTATAATAATAGCTACTCAATTGAGTTAACTACTAACCTGAGATTTAAATACTTTCAAAATTTTATACGCAGGCCGGAGTTTGTTCAAATGAATTAAACATCGTTGTCGGTGCCTTCCACTTCCAATTTTTCATTAGGATCGGT
>JAKFCI010000184.1:0-3811 GCA_036676725.1 Chitinophagaceae bacterium | reverse complement strand
AATGTATGGCCGCAATTTCCCGGTGGCGGCGACCAGTTTTTAAAATACCTGGCCACCATTGGTAAAGGCTTGGTGCCATCATTACCGGATAATGTAAAAAAAGCTTTTGTACAGGTTGAGTTTATTGTGGATGCAGATGGTACGCCGACAAATTTTAAAATAATCAAGGGGGTAAACGATGACTTTGATGATGATTTAATTACGTTGCTGGAAAGTATGCCCACATGGCAACCTGCTATTTTACAGGAAAAACCTGTTGCAAAAAAGATCAAACAGAGCTTTGCCATTGAATAAAAGATTTGCACAGTTCTTTCAGTCATTACAAACTTAAAAAGTGAAGGTTTATTTTATCTGTGGCCTTGCAGCGGATAGCCGTGTGTTCCGGCATATTCATTTACCACAGGGTTACGAACCTGTTTACCTGGACTGGATCCGGCCGGAAAAAGATGAATTGCTTGCCGACTATGCCTTGCGCCTGGCGCAAAACATTGAAGCCAACGAAAGGTTTTCGCTGATCGGTCTTTCCATGGGAGGAATGATCGCAACAGAGATCGCCAAAAAGTTCAACCCGGTTTCTACCATACTCATTTCAAGCATTCCCACTTCGGAACATCTTCCGAAATATTACCGCGTAGCGGCTACGCTTCGTTTGCAAAACCTGCTTCCTATTTCGTTTATTCAAAAAGCTGCAGTTTTAAAAAGATTTTTTACCACGGAAACCGGCGAAGACAAATGGATGCTGAAGGACATGATCCGTAAAAGCGATCCCTATTTTATACGCTGGGCGATGAACGCCGTTTTAGGATGGGAAAACAAAGAAGTACCGGGTCATTTGGTACAGATACATGGAAGCAAAGACGCCATTTTACCCAAGCGCAATACAAACCCAACACACGTCATAAAATCAGGTGGACATTTAATGGTCATTACCCGGGCAAAAGAGATCAATGAAATATTGAATGAAGTGTTGTGTGCGCCGAAAGCAGAAGAGGTTGAGCAAGGAGTTAGCAGTTAGGCCTTTTTGTATTTTGTTGTTCGTTATAATGTGGTTGTTTTAAGCGCTGTTTTTATTTGATCGAACAAGGCATCGCTTTCCACGGTGATTTCTCCTTTTATTTTTTCCAGGTGATGAATTTCCTGCGAGTTAATCCCTTCAATTTCATGGGTTTTCTCCAGTTGCCATAGGATCACCTGCCTGTCGTGCCATTTGCCCAACAGTTCAGGCAATTCTTCTTTTTCTGCCGGCGGCGTGTCCTGCTTATACAGGCTATTGAGGTTGTAATTATAGGTTTTTAATTGCCTGCGCAATTCGTGTGCTTGTTCCGGTTGCAGGTCACCGTTATTGATCAGCGCACTAATTTCCGTCTTCTTGTTGCTGATATAATCTTCCGCTTTTTCTTTTGTCACCTTTCCCGTAAAAGGTTTTATTTCAGCAAACTTTTCTTCCAGTTGAAGCGAAGACTTTTTAGTCAGCATGGAGAAATAAATGCCTGTTTCAACTGCTTCGTTTTTTTTTAAATGATCGAGGAAATTATTTAAAGACCCTTCTGAAAAATACTTGCTTAAAACGGCTTCTTCAATTTGCAGTTCTCTTACTTTCCCTGCTTGTTTGGAGATGGAACGAAATGGTTTAAAGGTTTTGTTTCTTTTAAAGTAGGGGAAGCAAAATTTTATTAATTCAAAATGGGCATTGAGCTTTTTTATTTCTACCCGAAGTTTATGAAAGGTTTCGGCATCATACTTATGCCGTGGCTTTTCTATGATTGAAAGAATTGCCTTTTCCCGCATTTTCAAATATCGTGTAAGTGCTTTCATACCATAAAAGCCTGTTCCATTTTACCAATTTGATCGATTGACAAAGATCAAGGTGCCCTCATCAACAACAGATGCTCAAGCCTAATTCCAACCATAAAATTAATACATATTCATGCGCCGCTATTTGCTAAAAAGAGGATATTCCGGCTGACTAACTAAGCATGTACCAAAACCTGGATGGTTTCCGGGGTTTGTTGTTGTAAGATGATGGAGCGGCCACCTATGAGTTCATTTTTGATGGCCTCGTTGTAATGCCTGATGGTAAGCAAACTTAAATTGCGGGTAACCTGTACATCAAAATAACGTGCAGCTTCATGCGCCAGTTGGTCTATTTTTTCGGCATGTTCGTCCACCACGCACAATAAACTAATGGCACCGTTCTGTGTCAGGTTGGGTTTGAATTTGATCCTTTCAAAAATGCTATAGAGTTCTGCCGTTAAGCCTTCGCCAACAAAAGAAAAATCTTTGGAACTTAATTCCAGCATTACCTGGTTGTATTTGTAAACGATGATCGGCGGTAAATGGTTTACATTTTTATTGTGGATGATCGTTCCTTCCATCTGCGGTTGCAAAAAAGATTTTACGATCAGCGGTATGTTTTTATTCTGTAAAGGTTTAATGGTTTTCGGGTGAATTACCTGGGCACCGTAATAAGCCATTTCAATCACCTCTAAATAATTCAATTCTTTTATCCACTGCGCTTTGTCATATTGCTTGGGATCGGCATTCATCACGCCTTGCACGTCTTTCCAAATGGTTTGACTTTCGGCATTTAAAATGTTGGCAAAGATGGCGGCAGAATAATCACTTCCTTCACGGCCCAGGGTTGTACTTTCATTTTCATCTGTGGCACCAATAAATCCTTGTGTGATCACCATTTCATTTCTTTCTAAAATGGGTTTGATCAACTGCTCGACTTTTGTTTCTGTTATCTTCCAGTCTATTTGTGCATCGCGAAAATTATTGTTGGTCCTGATGACATCACGCACATCAATCCAGGTATTTTGAATGCCGATGTTATTTAAATACTGGCTGACAATGGAAGTAGAAAGCAATTCGCCAACACAAACCACCTGGTCGTAATAATAATCGTAATTGCGTACAGGCTTGTCATGTAACAGCCATTCTATTTCGGTAAAGAAATCGCCTAATTGGTTTATAGGCTGATCACCTGGGGGTTTCATTAAAGTTGCCGCCAGTTGAAGGTGTTCTTCTTTTATTTGTTTGAATAATTGAAGCGCCTGTTCTTTTTCGTTGTTAAAGAAGGCATCAACTACTTTCTCCAGTGCATTGGTGGTTTTGCCCATGGCAGAAATAACAACCAGTAATTTTTCGCCGGAAAACGTTTTTAAAATTGAACCTACATTTTGAATCCTTTCAACCGTGCTCACCGAAGCACCTCCAAATTTGAACACCTTCATCAACTAATTGCTTTTTGGCAAAGATGCTTATTTGTTGAACAGTAAAATTGCCGCAACGCTTTAATTGGTTAGAAGCAGGTTAATAATATAAAAAAAGTGCCGGTCATAAGGCAATGAAACCTTACAAATAAATGGTTTTATAAAATTTTTATATAAGAGAATGACATCTGTCGTTCTGTGCTTAACTTTCCAAAAAGAATGAATATGAAAAAATTATTTGCGCTTACCCTGTTAAGCTTTGCTTTGTTGTTTTCTACTTCAATGCAGGCGCAGGGCGATAAATCAAAACGTCCAAGTCCGCCTGCGAAAGTTTCTGAAACAATTGCTTCAGGCGCGAAAGTTTCTATAGACTACAGCCAGCCTTCTTTAAAAGGAAGAACCATTGGCAAGGACATTGAACCTATGGAAGGCAAGATCTGGCGTGCAGGTGCTAATGAAGCCACCGTGTTTGAAACAGACAAAGATGTAACCGTTGAAGGCAAAGCACTGCCAGCAGGTAAATACGCTTTATTTATGATCACTGGTCCTGATGCCTGGACCCTTATTTTTAATAAAGAATGGAAAACCTGGGGCGC
>JAKFCI010000183.1:0-1649 GCA_036676725.1 Chitinophagaceae bacterium | reverse complement strand
CTCCTTTAATCGTATATCCAATTTTTGGCATTCCATGATACTGAATAAATGTTAACCACAAATAGCAAACTATCTTTTTCACCCCAACCCACATACGTTTTTATAAAAGGGTAGGGCCATCATAATTAAACAGCGTTTAAGCTTCCCTGTATTACTTGTATTCTTATCCGGGTTGGCAAGTAAGGGAAAATCCTATTGCTTTGTAATAAAATAAGCTTACGTTTTTGAAACAGGTTAACAACAAACAACAATAAACCAATAGCATGGCAGGAAGATTTTCGAACTTATTTAAAGATTTTTTTGAAAGCGAGAAAGTGGCAGGTTTGTTACTTGTTATCTGTACGATAATTTCCCTGGTCATAGCAAATACTTCCTTAGGTGATGGTTACATCCATTTCATGCACCAGAAAGTAGATTTGTCCTTTGCCAATGTTTCGCTTAATTATTCTATTGAACACTGGGTAAACGACGGTTTGATGGCCATTTTTTTCCTGATGGTAGGCCTTGAAGTGGAAAGGGAATTATATGTTGGTGAGCTCGCAGACTTTAAAAGAGCCATACTCCCATTCGCGGCGGCAGTGGGTGGTATTTGCATTCCGGCCCTAATTCATTTCCTATTAAATAATGGAACGCCGACACAAGCGGGCTTTGCCATTCCAATGGCAACGGATATAGCTTTTGCTTTAGGTATTTTAGCATTGGCAGGCAACAAGGTTCCTGTAGCTGTCAAAGTATTTCTTACAGCTCTTGCCATCATCGATGATATAGGAGCAATCTTAGTCATCGCATTTTTTTATACAAAGACCGTATTGTTCAGTTATTTATTATTTGCATTAGGCATATTGCTCGCCTTATTTGTTTTGAACAGGTTACGCATCAGGAACTTGTTTTTCTATATTATTCCAGGCATCATCATGTGGTATTGCTTTTTAAAGTCGGGTGTTCATGCAACAATAGCAGGTGTATTGCTTGCGTTTGTTATTCCTTTTCATAAGGATAATGATGAAAATGTTTCTTACCACTTGCAACACTTTTTACATAAACCTGTTGCCTTTATAATTGTTCCAATATTTGCCTTAGTAAACACAGCTATTTTTATCCCATCAAATATTATTAATAGTCTTGCCTCTGCCAACTCATTGGGAATAATAATTGGTCTTGCAGTAGGCAAACTCATTGGCATTTTTACTTTTCCATTTTTGTTAGTGAAAATTGGTATTGCCCAATTGCAGGAAGATATAACATGGAGAAACCTTGTGGGTATAGGTTTGCTCGGTGGAATTGGATTTACCATGTCGATGTTTATCAGCAACCTTGCTTTTTCAGATGCAGAACTAATCAGCAATTCTAAATTGAGTATTTTAATCGCTTCTACAATTGCTGCAATAGCAGGATTACTTGTTTTTATGACAGGCAAACAAATAAATAAAGGTGCGGCCTGAACTTTTTAAAACCTTAGTTATTGGTTCGAGATCATAAAGAATAAACTTATAATTTTAATTTGTAATAATATCTTTTAGTTGGTCAGTTTTGTACATTGATATAAATAGCAGTAACAAGAGTATCCTTGTACTACCTGTCTATTCATATTGATATTATTATTTGAAAATTCTTGTAAAAACATAACAGGGATCATTGGCGGCTGAATA
>JAKFCI010000182.1:0-13352 GCA_036676725.1 Chitinophagaceae bacterium | reverse complement strand
TCCTTCTCTTAAATGCTAATTTAAAAATCGTATGAATTGGCTGACAGCTTGGTAAACGTTTGGCATTTTAAAAAAGCATGAAAGGTTTCTAAGAGTTATCGATAAAAATATCTGAATTCCTTATGCACTAATTTTTGTTTATCTGACAGCAGTGTGACTACGTATAGACATATGAAAGATAAATAGGATGTGATACTATCTGCATAATTAAATCCATATTCTTTTAAGTTCCAAAAGGTTAAAAGTTTTTGATCCTCGTGCTACTTAAACTTGCTTGGCTAGGTATAGGTTACTTTTGCGTTCATTCAACCAGTTCATGAAATTCAAAGAATTAAATCTAGATAAACGTCTGTTAAATGCTTTAGACGATTTAGGGTATACAACGCCAACCACCATACAGGAAAAAGTTTTTTCAACAGTAATGAGTGGCGCAGATATATGTGGTATTGCACAAACAGGTACGGGCAAAACCCTGGCATACCTGCTTCCCCTGCTCAATCAGTGGAAGTATACTAAAGCCAAAGACCCGCAAATTTTAATTGTTGTTCCTACCCGTGAATTAGTTGCGCAAGTAGTAGAAACAGTAAATAAGCTTACTCCTTATCTAAGCATTCATACAATAGGGGTGTATGGCGGGGTAAATATTAACACGCAGCGATTAGAATTTATCAATGGTTGCGATGTTTTGGTTGCAACACCCGGAAGGTTGTACGACCTGGCTATGGCAGGTGCATTCAAAGTAAAGTATATAAAGAAGCTTGTGATTGACGAGGTAGATGAATTGTTGAACCTTGGTTTTCGTACCCAGTTAAAAAATATTCTCGATTTACTTCCACTTAAAAGACAAAACCTTTTATTTTCTGCTACACTAATTGAAGAAGTAGAACAGTTGTTGAATGAGTATTTTAACGAGCCAACAAGGATTGAGGCAGCGCCAGCAGGAACACCGGTTGATAATATTATTCAAACGGCTTACGATGTACCCAACTTTTATTCTAAAGTAAATCTGTTAAAGTTGTTGCTATCAGAAGATGAAACAATGACCAAAGTTTTGGTTTTTGCCGAATCAAAAAAATTAGCAGATCAACTATTCGAACAATTGGAACCTGGATTTCCTGGAACCGTTGGCGTAATACATTCCAACAAAGAGCAAAACCACCGCTTTAATACGGTAAAACAATTTAAAGACGGCACATACAAATTTATTATAGCAACGGACATTGTTGCCCGTGGTATTGATGTAGCTGAAGTTACGCATGTAATAAATTTTGATTTGCCTCCTGTGCCTGAAAATTATATTCATAGGATAGGCCGTACGGGTCGTGCCGACAAAAAGGGAATTTCCATCAGTTTTATTACGCCCAAAGAAAATGAAGAAAGAGAAAGCATTGAAGATTTGATGAAATTGAAGATTCCTGTATTACCGTTACCCGAAAATTTAGAACTTTCTACTGAACTTACCGAAGATGAAAAGCCGAAAGTATACATGAAGGAAATTCAAATTAAGGTTCCAAAAAAAGAAGAACGAGGACCAGCTTTTCATGAAAAATCCGCAAAGAATAGCAAGGTAAATAATAAGGTTAGCCGTAAAGACAAAATGAAAGCAAAGTATGGCAAGCCTATAACAAAAGGTAAAAAGAGATAAAAGCTTAATCACGATTGACTAAGTTTTTATCTCTCCATCATAATTTTCTTTTCTCTTCTGAAATTATTTTTTTAATAAATCGAGGAGTTTTCGTGCAGCTTCTTCCGATGAGGCAGGGTTTTGCCCGGTAATTAATAAACCATCTGTTACAACGTAAGAAGCCCAATCTTCTTTTTTAGAATAAATTCCGCCTTTACTTTTTAGTTCATCTTCTAACAAAAATGGTACAACATCGGTTAGCTGAACCGCTTCTTCCTCGGTATTAGTAAAGCCTGTCACTTTCTTGTTCTTTACAAGGGGTTCACCATTCTCATTTTTTACATTCAATAAAACTGAAGGTGCATGGCATACAGCTGCAACCGGTTTTTTTGCTTTCCAAAATTCCTGAATTAATTCAATCGAATTTTTATCGTTGGTTAAATCCCATAAAGGTCCATGTCCGCCAGGGAAAAAAACAGCATCAAAATCCTTTGCAGATACATCTGAAAGTTTCTTGGTGTGTGCTAATAAGTCTTGTAACTCTTTATCCTCGTTGAACCTGCGTGTTGCCTCTGTTTGGCTTTCTGGTGCTTCGCTTTTGGGGTCAATAGGCGGCTGACCTCCTTTTGGTGATGCCAGTGTAATTTGCGCACCTGCATCTGCCAGGGTATAATAAGGTGCAGCAAATTCTTCGATCCAAAATCCGGTTTTTTTACCGGTTGATCCTAAATCGCTGTGCGAGGTTAATACGATTAAAACATGCATTGCCTGAAATTTTAAAATGAAAAAATTTAACGACTGCCAAATACCTAAAGATGCGGATTAGGCTTTAGTTATGAAGGAAAACAACACTCAAACTAAAATAAAGTTCATTCAAAGAGTAAGGGTTTTTGTATTAGATAACGAAGTTATCAAATACGTGGCTAAAATTATTTTGATTTCCCTTTTAAAATATAAACCTTGGAAGGGGGAACTGGAAAATGTCAGTGAAATAAAATATGTACAAGTGCTAAGAGGAAATAAATGCTGCTAACATGCTATATGCTTCTAAAAACTTCTAAATAATTTTTTCCATATTTTTGATCAAACCACTTAAGAAAAGTTCTGAAAACAAAAATCCAATTTACTAACCGTGAATTTGAATATAAAGTTCATGAGAATTTAGTAAAATTTCAATTTTCAAGTTTTAATGCAAAAGACAAAACTCCTACATTTTAATATTTCAACTGGCTCCTATTCTGAATTTGTAGCACATGCTATAAACTTAGCTGAACAAAAAATTTCATCTTACATCTGTGTTGCTAATGTGCATATGTTTATAGAAGCATATACTGATCGTAAGTTTTTGCAAATTGTAAATAATGCTGATGTTATTACTCCAGATGGCAAGCCACTTTGCTGGGCATTGAAAGTAATAAAAGGAATAGTGCAACCCCGAGTTTGTGGAATGGATTTTCTTCCTTCTTTATTGGAACAAGCTCAGGAAAAAAGTCTATCAGTATTTTTTTATGGAGGCACAGATGCTATGCTTGAAAAAACAAATGTTTCACTTAAACAGAAATATCCCCATCTTTCATTAGCAGGATTTTATAGTCCACCTTTCAGACAACTTACCAGTGCAGAGGAAGATGAGATTTGCAATAAGATAAATGCTTCAAATCCTAACTTGGTTTTTGTAGTACTTGGTTGCCCAAAGCAGGAAAAATGGATGGCATCCATGAAAGGGAAAATTAATGCTGTTATGATTGGAATTGGAGGTGCATTACCTGTATTTGTTGGCATGCAAAAAAGAGCGCCCAAATGGATGCAAGATTATGGTTTAGAATGGTTGTTTCGATTAATTCAGGAACCCAATAGATTATGGAAACGATACCTTGTAACCAATTCCTTATTTATTTATTTAATAATTAAGGCAAAATTCAATTTGAAATAAGTGAGTGATTCACCTTCTATTATTAACCAGGTAATTCTGGTGATTTGGAAGTCGATTCAAACCTTCCTGTTTTTTCGGTTATGCGTATACGAAAGACAATTCCTTTAATTTCCGAAATATCTGTTGGTTCAAATGGCCATTGTTCGCCTAAGTGTGTGGTGACGCTTGAAATCAATGGCAAATTCCGGTTAAGTAAGATATGCATGGCTGCATTTCTTTCTTCCTTATTTTTTAGTTCTTCAAACAAGCCGTGGGTAATTACACTTTTCCAATTACCCATATTCTTTAATTCATCAACCTCAAAGCAAACTTTTGGATTTTTGCGCATCATGTTTATCTTTTTACCTTCATTGGTGTGGCAATAAATAAACTGCCCATCATATGCATAGCTAATGGGAACAATGTATGTTTCACCATCCGCATGCGTGGCAATTCTTCCCACGACCTGGGTATTTAAAAAGTCTTCAACATCTGCTGGTTTTAGTGTACCTAACATGTTTTATCAATTAAAAATTCAAAAAATAAACATTCACACTTTTCCCTGTAGATAATTTACGACTTTTCCTAAAACATCAACTCATAATAGCTCTTTTTATTTCTTTGCCAGCCTGCTCCTTTCATATTGCTTTAACTGAACCGCAAACAAAAGTGCTGCTATTAGTAAACCTATTACTGCAAGAAAGCCAATAAAAAAACCATAATTATAAATTGACAATGGTGTGTAGTTCTGCCTAATGGATGCCGGCTTTGCAAAAGGAGGTTTTTCTGCACCAGCAGTTGCGCTTTCAGATTTAATAAATTCTACAATGCTTTTTACATGATCTGCACTCAGGTCTGAATGATCGGGCATCGGTATTTTATTGAATTTTTCAAACAGGGCAACCGCATCTTTATCACCACTTTTTACCAGTGCCTGCGAAGATTGCACAAAAGAAACAATCCAATCAATAGATCGTCTTTCGTGTACACCCGCAAGTGCCGGACCAGTGAGCACTTTATTTACGCTATGACAAGATGCACAACGGCTGGTAAATATTACCTTGCCTTCTTCAACCGGGGGCGTGGCGAAACAAATGAAAGCAGCCAAAAAAGAGACGATGGTTAAGATAAATTTCGATTTCATTTTTTATCAGTTTCGTAGAGCAATATTCTAATTAATTAATGGCGGAAAAACTTATTAAGCTTAGTTCAAAAAATGATTTTAGTCAGGCACTTTTAATTCTCGTTTTCAAGTTTTTTTAGATCGCGGATTAAATTGTTGACCGCTGCTTCATTAGTGCCAGGGTAATAACCACGTATGCGTCCTTCTTTGTCTATCAGTACAAGGTTTTCACTATGTATAAAATCATTGGGACCTCCATCTCCATCTGTTGCAGTTATTAAAAAATCTTTTCGGGCCAATTTGTACAATTCCTTTTTATTGCCAGTCAGTAAATTCCATTCACCTTTAATATTAAACTTGCCGGCATATGATTTTAATTGTGAAACACTGTCTCTTTCTGGGTCTACCGAAAACGAATTGATCATTAGGTTATCAATCCCGGAATAAGCTTGTATGCGCTGCAAATTCTTCGTCATCTTAGGACAGATGGAAGGGCAGTGTGTAAAAAAGAAATTTGCAACGACAATTTTATCCTTACAATCCGTTAGTGACAAAGTTTTACCATTCTGGTTAGTGAAACTAAATGGACTTATTCTATGATTTTTCGGACCTAAAACTGGGAGTGGTTGATATCGTTGCTCCAACAATTTTACAAATCCAAATACACTGATCGGAAGAAGAACCACCACTGCAACGAAGACCCATATGTTATATTTACGCCCCATTATTTTCCAACCATTGTAACCGGGCTTGCGGTTTTTATTTTGCCTGTTATCTTGTTTCTAATCGGTTGAGCATTTTCTATTGGTGTAGGATTATCAGGTGTAAACCTTGGCGCACCAGGCCCTGGATTTTTACTTGCATCTATAAAGGCAGGCACATAAGCCAATATTAATATAACACCCATTGTAACCAACCAGGGTTTGAAGGAATCGAATAGTGGAATACGTTTTTCATCATGCAAAATTTCACTGACAGGCAATTCCAAAACCGGTTCTGAACTTCGTTTACGAAAAATGGTTCCGAAGAAAACTATGAAAAACAATATGGCAGCAACCGTCATAATTATACCTCCAAACAATGCAAGCATCGTTGTGGGCACCCATTCAGGGGTATACAAATTACTTTCTGGATTTAAATAAGTAAGGCCAAGGTTAGTTCTACGCGGTTCGCCAATCAATCCACCCCAAGATAACCCGGTTGAAAAAATAAGGATACCGATCACCCATAGGTAAGGAATGATCACATTCACCTTCGGCAAAAAAATACGTTTGCCGGATGTGGTAGCATATAAATAAATGCTCATTCCAATAATGCCCAGGAATACAGGCCCGGCAACGGTCATATGAAAATGGCCAGGCAACCACGCCGTGTTGTGCACTACGTTATTTAATTGACCGGAAGCATTCACCAAACCCGTTAATCCTCCAAAAATAAATAGGAACAAACCGGAAATCAGGTAAGCAAATAAAAAGCGGTTCGGATCGAGGTAAGGAAGCTTGCTAAAATATCCAAGCAAACTTTTTGCACCTCTTTTTCTGCCCGCATATTCTAAAGAAGCTGCAATAGTAAATGCAGTAATAAAAGAAGGTATAGAAACCGCAAAGGTTAATAATCCCTGGAACATTTTTACGCCCTGCGTAATGGACGGATCGGCAAACTGGTGGTGAACACCAACCGGTACAGAAAACAAAAGAAAAAGGAAAGCAGCTATACGTCCTGCGAGATCAGAGAATAATTTTCCACCAGCTAATTTTGGCAGCATGGTATAAAACATAGTGTATGCAGGAAGCAACCAAAAATATACTAGTGCATGTCCAAAAAACCAGAACAGAGTACGTGCAAGCGTAACGTTTATAGTTGCCTTCCATCCCATAGCCCAGGGTAAAAGCAAAACCAAAACTTCGTAAGCCACTGCCAGTGTGCACACAAACCAAATAATAAAGTTTACCAATGTTCCTAAAACTGCAAGCGGCGTTTTTACTTTAGGGTTTGCTTTTTTCCATTGCCTGTACATGCGTGCCCAGTCAAATAAAGGAATCCACGATCCTACCAGTAACAAGGCTGCCCCCAAATAAAACAATGGGTGCGCCTTTAATGGCGGGTAAAATGTATAAAGCACCGATGCTTTACCCGCAAGCATTGCCCACGCGGCCATTATAGTGCCTATGGTCATAAGCCAGAAACTAAACCAGGCTACTTTTTTATTGGGTTCGGTTTTAAAATAGAAAGCAATCGTTGCATGCCCAAATGCGACTGCAAAAAAAGATGTCAGTACAACAGCATTGATCACGCCATGCAGCGTTAAGCCTTGGTAATAATCAAGCTTTGCAAAATTTGATTCATGAATAACGCCGGAGCGATAAATGGTTTGCATTAAACCATGGTAAATACCTATTGATAATAAGGCAATAGGAATACCAAGCTCCCAATAAATTAATCGTCGAAAGGATTTGGAAATTTTTATGCCTTCTCCATAAAAAGAAGAAGTTGAAAGTGAAACAGTATTCATTAGTAGTTTGTTTATATTTTATAAATCTGCACCGGTGGTACTATGAAGCTTTTGTTGCGACGCTCCGTTCAAAGCCTTATTGATTATTCAACTTTAAGAAAGCAATGTTTCTATTTATTTCATAGCCGAAGCACCGGTTGGCGTACCTACAATTACTTGTGCTTGCATGTTTTGGTGACCTACACCACAATACTCATGGCAGGTAATCTTATAAACTCCTGGCTCGTCAAACTTTACGGTTGTTTTATTCAGGTTACCATAAACTGCCATCAGGTTTACATTTTTTTCATAAATATTAAAACCGTGTACAACGTCTTTTGAAGTGATATAAAAATCTACCTCACTGCCTGTTGGAATATAAATTTCTGAAGGTTGAAATTGCCACATTGAAGCAACAGCATATACCTGGTAAGTCTTTTCATCGATCTTGGTCACCTTCGGGGTTTCATATGCTTTATCAAATGGAAGGCATTCCGGGATATCGGTATATTTTGACCTTGCATAGAGTATAGAAAAAATAAACAGCGAAAGCAAAGCACCTGTAACTATAATAACCCTCTTTTCTGATTTATCCATTATAGACATAATTCAATATTTATATTCTTTCCAGCATTAAAAAATAGATTCCATACCAAATGATCAACCCTATAATTACCAGTACCACAAAAAATGCAATGGCGCCTTTGGGTTTAAAATTTTTATCAAATTGTTCTTCTGTATTCTGGGGGCTTATTTCCCGTACTGTTTTTGTAACCTCCATTGGTAGCTTTTTTGTTGAGGGCAAAAATATTTTTGCAGCCACACCGAATAGATGACTGTGTTAAAAATTTAAAATGACTTTTGTCAGGTATATTATAAATGAAAGTCATTGCCCAAGCCTTTAAAACCTTTCAGGAAAAAATCATGTATTTAGATGAGCATCATCATTGATTTGAAGTATAAAAAAAGGCAGATTGCTTCAATATTCCAGAGGTATGAAAAAAATTCTTGTCCCAACCGATTTTTCAAAATATGCTGACAAAGCCTTGAACTATGCAGTATGCATTGCCAAAAAAGCCAGGGCAGAAGTTATTTTACTGCATGCCAGAGATGAACTAAAGAGTCAGTTGGTTGATGGAGGAAAAAAGAATTTAGACGATGAGAATAATGAAATGATCATCGAACTCACGCATAAATTAAAGCAATACGAAACAAGTATTGAGCAAACTGAAGGTGTGCCTGTTACGATAAAATTATTTGAGGGTAAAATAGTTACATCAATTATTACTGCTGCCGAAGAAAACAAGGTTGACCTGATTGTGATGGGCACATTAGGTACAACGGGGCTAAAAACAATGATCTATGGAACAAAGACTTCCCATGTTATTTCCAAAACATCTATACCAGTAATTGCAATTCCATTTGATTACGAATGGTCGGAACCGAAAGAATTTTTGCTGGCAATTAGCGATGCACATGAAGATGTTGAAATCTTTAAACCTGTTTTAGAATTGGGCAAATTATTTAATTCAAATATTAAAACCGTCATATTTTCAAATGAAGAAGCTGAAGGTGTTGAATTCATAGAACATTCAAGGGCTATCAGTACAATGCAGAATAAATTAAAAACAGCTTTCCCCGAAACCCATATCGAATTCGTGCATTTAGCTGGGAAAGATTTTGACCAGACTTTGCACGATTTTATTAAAGAGCAAAACACCGACCTTCTGGTGATGGTTACTCATAAAAGGTCAGTTGTGCAAAGTCTTTTCAATTCAAGCAAAACAAAAAAAATGTCCTACCATTCCCTTGTTCCTTTGCTTTCATTACATAGCTTAAATTAAAATCTTTTTAAATTTTGCGCTAGTCCTGCAGATCCAGGATTTTTTTTGCTGCCTTTTCAACAATTGAGTAAAGTCATATTCTTCAATAAAAGTATTGAAATACTTTTATCCGAAATTTATTCAGACATGATTGCCAACGAAAATTTATATTCTCCCGGCATAAAAAACGAGATCAAAGAAAATACAAACAGAAATGTGCGTGAACTTGACGTAACCAAACTGGAACCACGCTTGAAACATCCAACCATCTTTAAATATTTTGATGATTTAAAAGGAGGAGAGGGATTTCAAATTTTTAACGACCATGACCCCAAACCTTTATACTACCAATTGATAGCAGAGCGTGGTAATATTTTTTCTTGGAAATATTTGGAAAAAGGACCAGAAAGGTGGCGTGTGCAAATTGAAAAAACAGATATAGAGCATACTGTTACTATTGGCGAATTGGCCGCGGCGGATGTACGCAATGTGGAAGTTTTTAAAACCTTTGGCATTGATTTTTATTGTGGCGGAAAAAAGTCTTTGATGCAGGCTTGCAAAGAAGTTGGGGCTAATATTAATGAAGTAGAAACAGCACTGGAAAAATTTCCTGAAAATTCAACATCCTCAGATTTGCTGCATTTTAACCTTTGGCAACCCGATGTTTTAGCTGATTACATATATTACCAGCATCACGTAACATACTATAAAGTGCAACCAATAATTTCTGAACTTGCCGAAAAAGTGATAGAGCGCCACAGTTCCCAATATCCCCATCTCTTAAAAATTCGTTCCACTTTTCATTTTTTAAAGCAAGAACTGAATGCCCATTTTTTAAAAGAAGAAAAAGTTGTTTTCCCATATATTAAGGCATTGCAAAAAGCCAGGCAAACGGCAGATTTAAATGAATTAGAAGGTTACCCTTCCATGAAGGAACCAGTTCAAATGATGGAAGCCGATCATGAAGCTGCTGGGGAAATTTTGGATGCGCTAAAAAAAATTGCCAATAATTATAAGCCTTCTACCGAAAGCTCGGAACTCATTCACCATCTATATAAACTATTGGCAGATTTTGATGAGGATTTTCGCCAGCATATGCACCTGGAAAATAATATTCTTTTTCCCAAAGCTTTGGAGTTAGAGAAAGTTGTTATGATGCAAGTATAATCTTGCACCTCTAAAAAATAACCTGACATAAATACTATTTAAGAACTTTGGTACAATATGTTGTCTACATCATGTAAATATGCTTTGCGTTCCGTTGTATACATTATGAGTAAAGCCGATACTGGTTTGCGATTAAGCATCAGGGAAATTGCCGACGAAATTGGTGCCAACGAACACACCACCGCAAAAATTCTCGGGATAATGGCAAAGGCAGGAATTATTGATTCCGCCAAAGGTCCAACTGGCGGATTTTTTATCCTACCAGGAGGCAAACCCATTTACCTGATTGAGGTGGTAAAATTAATTGATGGCGACCACCTTTTTTTTGAGTGCGGCCTGGGCCTGCATGAATGTTCGGAGAACAAACCTTGCCCCATTCACCATAGTTATAAAATGGTTAGGGAAACTTTACATAATCAGTTTTGTACCATTACCGTTCAACAACTTTCCCAGGATCTTACTTTGGGAAAAGCTTTTTTAAAAAGATAAAATCCAAAAACGGTAAAAAGTGTTTTCAATTTGAGTATTGTTTTCTCTAATACTTGAAAGATATAATTTAACCTAACATAGTACAGGTTAATTAGTGACCATGCTCATTTCCTAAGCCGTATTTTTTTGCCATCTTGCGCTTTCAAATTTTTCAAATACATATGAACACAAAATATACTTCTGCTGAAGAAGCGGTGGCGCTTGTAAAATCGGGGGACAGGGTTTTTTTACATGGCAGTGCAGCAACACCTGAATATTTAATTAAAGCACTCCAAAACCGGTATGCCGATTTAAAAAAAGTGGAACTGGTTAGCATTACTACTTTAGGCGATCTTGATTTTGATGATCCGCGATTCAGGCAAAGTTTTTTTGTCAATTCATTATTTGTTTCCGCCAACAACAGGGAAGTGGTGAACAGCGATGATGGCGACTATGTACCCGTTTTCCTAAGCCAGATCCCTCAATTATTTCGCGAACAAATTTTACCTGTTGATGTAGCAATAATCCAGGTTTCGCCACCCGATGCGCATGGCTATTGTTCGTTAGGGACCTCGGTTGATGTTGCCCTGGCGGCATTGGATGTTGCAAAAATTGTTATAGCGCAGGTAAATAAAAAAATGCCGCGAACACACGGAGATGGCTTTTTTCATATTAATAAAATTCATGCACTTGTAGAACACGATGTTGACTTGCCGGAAGTTGATTATTCCTCCAAGGCAAACGAATGTGTTGCGCAAATCGGCCGCAACGTAGCATCGCTTATTGAAGATGGCGCCACATTGCAAATGGGTATTGGTGCTATTCCCGACCAGGTATTGAACAATTTATACAATCATAAAAACCTTGGTATACATACAGAAATGTTTTCTGATGGAATAATTCCATTGATTCATAAAGGCGTTATAAATAATAGCCAGAAAAAATTAAATATCGGCCGATCGGTAACCGGTTTCTTAGTTGGAACAAGAAAGCTTTACGATTATGTTCACGATAATCCATCGGTAAGGGTTATGGACATTAGTTACGTAAACGATACAAGTATCATTCGTCAAAATCCTAAGGTTACCGCCATCAACAGTGCAATTGAATTAGATCTGACTGGACAGGTTTGTTCCGATTCTATTGGTACGTACCAATTTTCAGGTATTGGTGGACAAATGGATTTCATTCGCGGCGCATCTCTCTCTGAAGGTGGCAAACCAATAATTGCGTTGCCATCAATAACAACAAAAGGTGCATCACGCATTGTTCCATTTTTAAAAGAAGGTGCAGGTGTAGTAACCACAAGGGGGCACGTACACTGGGTTGTAACCGAATTTGGAATGGTTAATTTATTTGGAAAAAATTTACAGCAAAGAGCAAAAGCTTTAATTAAAATCGCACATCCTAACCATAGAGAAGATTTAGAACGATCTTATTTTGAACGGTTTATTAAGCCTGCAAATGTCGTAGTAAGTAAATAATGTAACCGGCCAATTGCTGCTATCAACATTTGTTGCGTCGCACACTTGTACATTAATTTTTACTTCAGCATTTTTTCAACCCTTTTTCATGCTTTTAATCAAAAGGAATAAGGGATAGCTCATTGATAAAAAGAATTTCATCTTTATTTTTTTTAAAAAATGGTGCATAATCGTTAAACCAATTTTAGTCTTAATCTTTCGAAAACCTTTGCGAAGTATTGAAATATCAAAAGTCTTATCTACACTTTTTAAAAAGGTATAAATGGCTCATGCTACAAACTGATTTTTATCAGGTTTCCAATTGATCATTACAGGAAATTCAGTTCTTTATTTTTTGCAGTTTTGTGCACATGATGCAACATGTGCTAAGAGATGAGCACCACCGGACTTTTTTTATTCCCGGGGAAAATAAAATTGATGTTTTAATAAATCGCTTGGTGCAAGCCGCTTTTTTTAATTTGTTTGTAGTGGCTTGCCTTGGGTTGTTGTTACGTTCCTATCCTTTTTTTTCTATTCCGTTCTTTTACAAAAATGTGTTGCACGGTCACTCTCATTTTGCCTTTGGTGGTTGGGTGATGCCGGTATTGATGGCGCTTATTTTAAGAAACTTTCCGGAACTAAAAAACGCAATTGCCTACAAGCACTGGCGAAATATTGCTTTTTTATTTCTCATTTCTGCTTATGGAATGCTGCTTTTCTTTCCTGTTCAAGGCTATGATGTTGTAAGTATTATTTTTTCAACTATTTCCGTTTTGGCAGGCTTTTACCTCGCAATCGTAATCTGGAAGAATTTGCGAAACAAACCTAAAAGTGCATCACACCATTTTTTAATTTGGGGATTGGTCTATTTATGTCTTTCGGCAATTGGTCCTTTTGCTACCGGTCCCTTAATTGTATTTGGTTACCAGGGGGAGCCGGTTTATTATAATGCCATTTACTTTTATTTACATTTTCAATACAATGGGTGGTTTTTGTTTGCCGTGTTGGCCGTTTTATACCGCATACTGGAGCGGCAAAAGATTTCGACAAATGGGAGGGTTGTATTTCTGCTCATGAATTTTAGCTGTGTACCAGCATTTGCTCTGTCGCTTTTATGGAACAAGCCCTCCATTGTTTTTAATTATGTAGGCGGAATAGCAGCTTTCATACAAATAGTAGCTGCTCTTTTCCTTGTAAAATATTATATCCTGCTGCAATGGAAAACGCAGGTTAATAAACGGTTGTTAACCATTGCTGTTGCTGCCTTTGTTTTAAAAGTGA
>JAKFCI010000181.1:0-18757 GCA_036676725.1 Chitinophagaceae bacterium | reverse complement strand
TTTTTTTTGACTTTGATAGTGTAATAAGTAAAGCAGGTAATAAACTAAGGTTGGCAATTGTTGCTACAACCAAGGTCAATGAAGTTAACCAGCCTAAAGCTTGTGTGCCGCCAAATTCACTAAAACAAAAAATTACAAATCCTGCAATCAAAACAATCGAAGTATATATAATACTTAAACCGGTAGATTGAATGGTTTGCACTACATTTTGAATTACATCAGGGGTGTGTTTTTGGTTCTGTTTATAATTAACAAGGAAGCGTATGGTAATATCAATTGCTATCCCAAGGGCTACGCTAAAAACAAGTACCGTTGAGGGTTTCAACGGAACACCTACCCAACCCATTACACCGGCAGTAATAATTAAAGGAATTACATTGGGCAATAATGAACAAACTAAAATACGCAGTGAACGAAAGAGATAGAGCATACATGCTGCAATTAAAAGAAAGGCCCAAAAAATACTTTCTTTTAATCCATTAATAATAAACCTGCTTCCTTCTAAAAAAGTTACCGAACTGCCCGTAAGCTGCACTTTATATTTCGAGGTATCAAAAAGTTCATCTGCTCTTTGTTGAATACTATCCAGAATTAATGGAAGCTTTTCACTTCCTACATCCTTCATACTAACGCTTATGCGTGCCTCTTGTTTGTTTTCATCCATGAAAGAGGATACGAGTTTGGTAAATGAGTTGGGCTTAGTGCTGTCATCGCTTTTCATTGAGAGGTATTGGCCTAATGCTGGCAAATCATACTCAGAAGGCATAGAAAACTGTGTACTGTCACCTTCGAAAAAGGATTGTTTTGCAAATTTCAAACCTTCGGTAATGCTTAAAGGTTTTCCAATGTAAGAGCGTGCACTTAAATATTGCGCTAAAGAATCTATGCGTTCAATATTATTAAGATTGCGGGATACGCCGTATTTCTTTTTTGTATCGATTAAAATTTCCAATGGCATAACACCTTCGAAATTGTTTTCAAAGAATTTTAGGTCCGTATATATTTTATCTGTCTTCGGCAGATCATCAACTATGTAACCAACACTTTTTAATCTTAAAACACCAATAATGGAAAATACAAGAATTGCAGCCGTAACAATATAAATTGGCTTTCTATGATTTAAAGACCAAAGCTCTAACCTTGCCAACCATCGTTGTAATCTTAAATTGTCTAAATATTTAGTGTGCTTAGGTTTGGGTGCAGCCAGCATGCTTAAAACAGCAGGAATAAAAACAAGAGAGATAAAAAACAGCATGAAAATATTGATACCTGCAACTACACCAAACTCCTTTAATATCTCGCTACTCGTAAGCGCAAAAACTGCAAAACCGATGGCAGCAGCTATGTTACAAAATAAAGTAACAATACCCATTTTAGCGATCATCTGCACAAGCGCTACTTTTTTATCGCCTGTTTCTCTATAGGAGGTATGGTATTTATTTAAAAAATAAATGCAATTAGGAATGCCGATCACAACGATCAATGGCGGAATCAGCGCCGTTAACAGTGTTATTTTATAACCCATTAATTGTACCGTGCCAAAACTCCATAACACACCAATTATAACAACTGCCAGCGATAGCATAGTAGCACTCAGCGAACGAAAGAAAAGAAATAAGATCAACGCAGAAAGCAAAATGGAACCGATAGTAAACCACTTCATCTCATTCTCGATCTTTGTGGCAACTGCGGTGCGAATAAGTGGTAACCCGCTTAAATGCATTTTTAAATTATTCTTTTTTTCAAATGCATTTACCAGGTAAATAATGCTGTCAACTGCAACTTTTCTTTTTGAAGAAGCCAGGATATTCTTGTCGATCTTAATGCCCATTAACCAGGCATTTGTTTCTGAATTATATAAAAGTCCATTGTAAAAAGGAAGATTATAAAATACGTTTGCACTACTATCTAATTCAGTTTGCGATAAAACCGTATCGCGAAAAATAGGTACTGCTCTAAGTTGTTCGGTTTCTTCGTTTTTAATTAATGTTACAGCTGTAGGCACAGAAATGATATCTTCTACAGATCCAATATTTTTTATTTGTCTCCGAAGGTTTGCGTAATCATTAAAAATACCTGGTTGGAAAAATTTATCTGTTTGCAACCCAATAACAAGCAAATTGCCATCTTCCCCAAACTTTGATTTAAAATCCTGGTAAGCCAAATATTTTGGATGGTCAGTAGGAATGGCCCTGGAAAATTCATAACTCAATTTTACCTGGCTGGCCTGCCAGCCCATAAATACAGTTATCGCCAATAGTGCAATTAATAAACCAACACGGTATCGTAAAATAGCTTCACCTAAAGACTTCCACATGCATAATGAATTGAGGCGCAAAGGTATGTTTACCTGTGTAAAAGATTAAAGGTTCTAAATTGCCAAAACCGCTATACGGAGTGAGCAAAAAATCCTGCACCCAAAGACTTAATTTTGAGTTGTGAGATTACCCTTCTTATGTCTTTTATTTTCTTTAAAATCATATGCTCAAAACGCTTTACCTATTGGCAGTTGGCGGGAACACATGCCCTATTCAAACGTAATTGATATAACTGCTTCACCTAATAAAATTTACGGCGCAACGCCTTATAGTTTATTTAGTGTAGATGTTCATTCAAACGAAACGGAACGAATAAGCAAAATATCAGGGTTAAGCGAAACGGGAATAAGCACTATAAAATTTGATGTCTTATCAGGAAAGCTTTTTGTTGCCTATACAAACAGCAATATTGATGTAATAGATTCAAAAACAATAAATAATATCCCGGATCTGAAAAGAGAAACCATTGCTGGCAATAAAACCATTAACCATATTTACCCTGCAAACAACGTAGCCTATCTTTCTACGGGTTTCGGAATTGTTGTTATCAATACAAATAAATACGAAATCAAAGATTCCTGGCTTATTGGAAATGCCGGAGGTTTTGTTAATACAAATATGTTTACTACCGACAATCTATTTTTTTATGCGGCAACAGATGAAGGTTTAAAAAGAGCGCCAATAAATTCCAATAACCCGGCAGATTTTACAAACTGGCAAACACTTTCGGGCACCAGTGGATTATCAAAATCAATTTGTAAAGCAGTTGTAAATCTTTCTAATAAAATTGTTGTCTTACAAAATGATTCGCTTTTTTATTACAATGGCACCAGCTGGAATTTATTTTTTACCAATGGTCAATCCATTACTTCGCTTACTTCTGACGAAAAGAAAATAGCTATTACCCAACAATCAAATGGTGGACGTATTATTATTTTAAATGAAAATGGTGATGTTTTAGAAACCATTTCCCATCCAAAAATTGGGTTACCGCAAAAAGCAATTCTACATAATAGTGCTATTTGGATAGGTGATAAAGAGGAAGGACTTTTTCATTGGAAAGGAAGTTTAATCGATCAGTACAAACCAAATTCGCCTGCGGGAATTGTAAGCGGGGAAATGCAGGTTTACAATAATAAATTATACGCGGCAGCCGGATCTGTAAGTAATGGTTGGAATGCACTAGAAAATGGTGATGGTATATTTAAATTAGAGAATGGCACGTGGACAAATTACAATGAAGCAACAATACAGCAATTAGATGGAATAAAAGATTTAATAACAATTGCTGTTGATCGAAGAGATGAATCAATTTGGGCCGGCTCTTTTGGAGATGGATTGATCAACATCAATAAAACCCAAACAACTATTTACAAAGAAAATTCTCCTTTACAAGCCCCTGCAAATGATCCAGGAAATTACAAAGTATCAGGACTGGCTTTTGATTCAAACAATAATTTATGGACCGCTAATTATGGGAGCACCCAGGTTTTGCACGTTTTAAAATCCAATAACACCTGGCAATCTTTTGCTGCTCCATTTTCTTTAATTGAAAATGCTGTAGCCCAAATTGTTTTAGATGATTATGAGCAAAAATGGATCATTTCACCCGGCAATGGATTGCTGGTTTTTAATAACGGAAATGATTTAGAGAATACAAGCGATGATCAATGGCGAATATATAAGCAAGGCCAGGGTACAGGAAACCTTCCTTCGAATAAAGTGCTTTCAATTGCAAAAGATAAAAGTGGTTTTATTTGGGTGGGTACGGTTGATGGAATTGGAATTATTCAATGTCCGCAAGATGCAACAACAAATACTTGCGAAGCTATTTTACCAGTAGCTGAAAACACAGGCTTTGCCAGTTATTTATTTAAAGGCGAGGAAGTGAGAAGCATTGCTGTAGATGGTGCAGATAGAAAATGGATCGGAACCAAAAATGGGGTTTGGCTAATTAGTGCCAATGGTGAAAAAGTGCTGGAGCGATTTACAGAAGAAAATAGTTTTTTATTAAGCAACGATGTGCAACGCATAACAATTAATGCGGCAAATGGAGAAGTATTTTTTGCCACTTCAAATGGTCTTTGTTCATATAAAGGTGCTGCAACTGAAGGAGGAGAAGTACACGAAAATTTGCTGGTGTATCCAAACCCTGTGCAGCCAGGTTATGCAGGACCCATTGCAATAAAAGGTTTAGCAGCCAATAGTTTTGTAAAAATTACCGAGTTAAATGGACGACTGGTTTATCAAACAAAAACTTTAGGTGGACAAGCTATTTGGAATGGCAAAGATTATAAAGGCAGACAAATAAGCAGCGGAATTTACCTTGTGCTGGTAACTGATGAAGGCAAACAAGAAAGAGCTGCAGGGAAAATTGTTTTTATCGCAAAGTAATTAATGGTTCGTGCGTTAGTATTTGCAATAAAATCGGTAATATTTTTTTATGATCCACAAAACAAAAGGCATTGTATTAAAAACTGTAAAGTTTGGCGAAACCAGCCTTGTTGTGACAGTTTTTACCGAGTTGTTTGGATTACAATCCTACATGGTAAGTGGTGTGCGGATCACTTCAAAAAAAGGAACTTCTAAAGGCGTTTATTTTCAACCCGGTTCTATACTTGATTTGGTGGTTTACCATAATGAATTTAAAAACCTGCAACGCATTAAAGAATATAAATGGACACATTTATACAATCATATTTTCCAGGATGTTTTTAAAAATGCTGTTTCTGTATTCATGATTGAATTGCTAAACAAATGCCTGAAAGAGCCTGAACCGAATGTGGAGCTTTTCTATTTTATAGAAGATTCACTTTTGCATTTAGATGCAGGTACCAAAACTGTTACTGCCAATTTTCCTTTATTCTTTTCGTTGAATCTTGCCGTATTTTTTGGTTTTCGCATTTCGGATGAATATTCTGAACACCTACATTATTTAGATTTGGAAGAAGGGTTATTTCTTAACAAGCAACCACAGCATGGCCATTACCTTGAAGGAAAAGACGCCGAGGCTATTGCACATATTTTAAAAGTGATGCAACCCGAAGACCTGGAAGAAGTAAAATTGAACCAGGAAACCAGGCGCAGGATTTTGTCTGCACTTGAAATTTATTACGCCTTGCATGTTTCAGATTTCGGCACCATGAAAACCTTACCTGTATTGAGAGAAATATCAAACTAGGCGTTGTACAGAAAGGCTTTTTTCGTTTAACAATATAACACCTGGCATTTTGCCTTTTTCAAAACTACCCAACAGATCATCCATCTCCAAAGCTTTAGCGCCATTGATTGTTGCCCATTGCAACATTTCTTCTAAACTGATACCTGGAAAAAAATTTCTGACGGCTTTTATTTCATCTAAAATATTAAGGCTCCAGTTACTTGCCAAACTATCAGTGCCTAAAACCATTTGCAGTTGGTTCATTCTAAATAGTTCAATTGGGGGTAGTGCATCTTCAATGTATTTGTTTGCATTGATACACAAGCAAAAATAAGTTTGATTATTCCTCGATTGTTTTTCTTTTATAAAATCAATATCGGTTTGCGTAGTGAATGTATTATGCACCAGGAGAATATTTGAAGCCTTTATAAGATGTTGAAAATAGGATGCGATGCTTGATTTGCCTGTTGGTATAAAATGGGCATTATCTATTTTCATTAATTCATACATTCTTTCAAAATCGCCTTTGCCTTCTTTAAAAAGAAGATCTTCAAAAACAGTTTCCTGGTTGTGAATGGTTACAACCTTGTTATCAAAAAAAGGTTGAATGTTTTGCCATAAGTTTATGGAAACAGAATACGGCGCATGTGGTACTATGGATTGAAATCCTTTTTTGGTTTGCGGTGTTTGATTTGAATAACTTTCGAAAATTTGTTTTGCTCTATCCAGTCTTGAAGGTGCAATTGAAGGCAGCCAACCACTTGCTTCAATAAAATTGTAATAGTGTAATTGCTCTTTTTTTTTCTGTTGAAGCGTTAGCGTATTGTTACAAATGTCTCCAACTGCTACAATGCCGTTTTCGATCATTTCATTTTCGGCTGATTCAATTGCAGATAAAATCTCGTTTTCGGGGAAATACCTTTCGTTCACGACTTTGTAAACAAAATCAACAAGTCCTGTTTTTTCGGGGATCAAACCTTTTAAATGGCTTAACTCTAAATGGCAATGGCAATTTATAAAACCCGGCGTAAGTATGCCCTCAAATTGCTCAATTCCTTCTCCCGCCTCTTTTTCATCAACTATGTTTTCAATACTTCCATTCGCATTTACCAATAATACTTTGCCCATAAGCAAATTGTATCCATCAAAAATTTTATCTGCTTTTAGTTTTCTAACCTGCATGCCTGATTTCTATTAATTTTGCAGCCCTTAGTGCTGAATATAGCACCAGCCGTACAAGAGTGCGACGCAACTTAGTTGATACGCATTGTAAAGCCGGTACACAAATTAAATTCAAATTGCTCCGCGAGGACAGAAAATTATATGCTGGATAAACTGGAAGCCATAAAAGCCCGTTTTGATGAAATAGGTGTAGCCTTAACCAACCCTGAAATTATTGCTGATAACAGGAAGTTTGGAGCGCTAAGCAAAGAATACCGGGGCCTTGAAAAAATTGTTACTGCATATAATAATTACAGGAAGGTTTTAGATGATATTGATTTTTATAAAGAAGCCCTTAATGGTAATGACGAGGAAATGCGTGAACTGGCAAAAATAGAACTGCCATTGGTGGAGGAGAAAAAAGAAGAGATGGAAGCATCGATAAGACTGATGCTGATACCAAAAGACCCGCAGGATGAAAAAAATGCCATATTGGAAATAAGGGCTGGTACAGGCGGTGATGAAGCAAGTTTATTTGCAGGCGACCTTGTACGGATGTATTTAAAGTATTGTGAACAAAGAGGCTGGAAAACTGCTTTGCTGAGCGAGAACGAGGGAACAGTGGGTGGATATAAAGAAGTGCAGATTGAAGTTGTGGGCGAGGATGTTTACGGTGTATTGAAATTTGAAAGTGGCGTTCACCGCGTACAGCGTGTGCCAGATACGGAAGGAAGTGGCAGAGTGCACACAAGTGCTGCAACTGTGGCAGTTATGCCAGAGGCGGAAGAAATAGATTTTGAATTGAAGGAAAGTGACGTAAAGATGGAAACGGCTCGAAGTGGTGGTGCCGGTGGACAGAATGTAAACAAAGTAGAAACAAAGGTTTTTTTAACACACATTCCAACAGGTGTTGTAGTGGTTTGTCAAACCGAACGATCGCAGTTGGGCAACAGGGAAAAAGCCATGCAAATGCTGCGTACTAAATTATACGAAGAACAAGTGCGTAAGCAGGAAGAAGAAATTTCCCGTCACCGGAAAACGCTTGTAAGCAGTGGTGACAGAAGCGCAAAAATCAGGACGTATAATTTCCCCCAGGGTCGCATTACCGATCATCGTATTGGCTTGACGTTGTATAATTTACAGGATGCATTAAATGGCAATATCCAGGAATTAATAGATGCTTTACAGTTTGCAGAAAATGCCGAAAAAATGACAAAGCAAAATTAAAAAGAGTTGAAACCCTTTGCTAGTAAGGGTATATGCTTATCACCACTTTTATTGAGGAATTTTCGCATATGAAACTGCAGCTTTTACACGTATAATTTCTATTGCAATTTCACCACGAATTATGTTTCTTGTAGAATGAAGTACACAATAATTTGTTAGAATAAATGATGAGCGAATTTGAATAATTATTGGCACCATTTTTTCTAAAGTATCATTGTCAGTAGTTATCGAAAAGTTCTTAAGAGGTTTTAGAATTAGTTAACAAAAGTGCAGATACTATTGGCAACATTATTGCGTTTATAATCTTGCTTTCTCACATAAAGCAGTCAATTTTCTCATAAGCAGTTAGTTTTGGTTGCGACCCCTGTTTCCACAGGGGTCTATTTTTTTATATACCCCTGCTTCCATACAAAAAGTCCTAATATACTACCTGCAATGTCTGCCAGCCAGTCACCCCAATCGAAAGACCTATTTAAAACAAACTGATCCTGGATAAACTCAACTGAAATTCCATAAAGAGCAGCGATTGCTAATACTATTATAATGGTCTGTTTACTATTGATTGCAAAAGCCCAACAGGTTAAAAAGTTCAACACAGCAAATAACCCAATATGTACCCATTTGTCGAACCAGATTTTGGAAAGCCAGTTGGTTTTTGGAAATGCTGAACCCGGCAGAAAAAATAAAATAGAAATAAATATGAAGTAAAGGAAGAGGATCAGCCAACGCCGATTTTTAGATATCATGCTGCAATGTAAAAGAAATGGAATTTAATTGAAACCCCTGGTTGAATTAAGTGTTGCAGAATAGAACCAGCTGTTTTGTAGAAGGGAAGAAAAGTCATCGCTACAATTTACCAACCACGTACATCTGTTCCATTGTAGGATTCTGGCTTCCACCTTTTGGCTCAAGGGTTATTGCAAAAGCTTGTGCATGTTGTACACCTTTCATTTTAATCATAGGGATCATTTTCTCTTCGCTCATTTGCAACATTCCTAAATCAACCGGTTTGCCATTGAACAGTGCCCATAACTGGTATTGTTTGTCAGAGGCAGGTTTTGGTAAGTTATTTACCATCAGGTATACATCTTTACTTGTTGTATCCCAATAAACCGTAACGAAAGAAGCGGGGGAAACCGGCGTACCTTTTAAGGAAGCCATTTTTACATCAGGATTTTGTAGGGTAGCAGCCTCTGATCTTATTTGTGCTAATTGCGCATCTTTTTGATTTAACTGCTCTTGCAGGTTTGTATTTTGCTGCGCCAGGCCTTTAACCTGGTTGTATTTATTATTAACGGAAATACCCCAAATAAGACTACCCGCTAAAAGTATAAAGGATGCAGCGGCCAACCATTTCCAGGTATTCAGGCGTTTAATTTTTCTATCTTCTTCAATTGTTTCTTCTGAATGAATATTATCAGGACCTCCTGTAAAAACAGATTCTTTTATCAATGATTTTAAATGAACCGGTGGCGGAACAGCATCCTGCATCAGGGTGCTTTCCAAAGAAAGTTCAAAAGCTTGCTTTGCCTCGGCTATTTCCGGGTATTGGGCGCAAGCAGCCTCAAACTCTTGCTGCTCGGTTTCTGTAACCAAACCCAGTACATAGCTTTCAACAATTCCACTCGATATGTATTCTTTTACATTCACTTATTGCAACATTGTTCTTAATTGTGTTAAGGCACTTCGCAAACGCGTTTTTACAGTACCCAACGGTATATTTAAAGCTTTCGCAATTTGTTCATGAGTAAAACCCTGGTAATACGAAAGATCAATTAATAATCTTTGTTCATCTTTCAATTTCAGGATCACTTTTTTTAAACCATAATCATCATAGCCAGGACGCACTATCGGAAGTGACAATTCGTTATCATCAATTGGTTGCTGCCTTAAAACCTGCTGGTAGTTTTTCGACCTTGTTTTATCTATAGCCGCATTACGGGCAATATTCAACATCCACGTAAACAATCTTCCTTTTGAAGGGTCGTAACTATCCATCTTTCGCCAGATGCTCACAAATACTTCCTGTAAAACATCATTGCCAACCTCTATATCAGTTACAATTTGTTTTACTATACCATACAAGGCCGCAGCATAATTATCATACAGATAATTAAATGCCTGTTCATCTTTTTGTTTTAAAAGAATTATCAGCTCCCCTTCTTCGTATTTGGTTTTAACGTTCAAATAGTATTTCCCTTCGGGAAGAAGTTTTTAGGCTTCCATTAATATACGTACAGTTAAGAAAAAAAGTTTTGATTAGCTAACTAAACCCTGGTAAGCAGCAGCATCCATTAGTGTATCTACTTCAGCAAGATTATCTACTTTCATTTTTACCATCCAGCCCTCGCCATACGGATCGGTGTTTACCAGTTCCGGGTTTGCATTCAGTTTAGGGTTTACTTCGGTGATGGTTCCATTTAACGGTAAAAACAAGTCAGAAACTGTTTTAACGGCTTCAACCGTACCAAACACAGCACCGGCTTCAAGCTTTTTACCAACCGTTTCAACTTCTACATATACAATATCACCTAATTCGCGTTGCGCAAATTCTGTAATGCCAACAATGGCTTCATCCCCTTCCATGCGAATCCATTCGTGTTCCTTAGTATAACGTAAGTGTTCTGGAAAATTCATACAAGTGTATTTGATTGCAATATTAACCCCAGATTAAATGACTAAAAAAGATTTCTTGCCGAAACAATGATGTTTAATAACTTATCTTCTTTTAATTAATCTTGCTTTAATAATGCGGATATCTTTTTCCGGCCGATCGGGCGGCGTTTTAGAAGTTGGCTGCGCTGCAATTGAATCAACAACACTTAATCCTTTAACCACCTCTCCAAATACAGTATAATTTTGATCAAGATGTGGAACGCCACCAAGTGTTTTATAAACCTCACGTTGGTAGGCAGGTATTTTTCTACCATTTAACCGGAAGGTTTCAACAGAATCCAAACCTGCATCAGTAAATACTTTCCCCTGGGTAATATAGAATTGGCTTCCGCTGCTTGCTTTTTCCGGGTTGTTATCCCGGGCTGCTGCCAGCATTCCTTTTTTATGAAAAAGAGTTGGGCGAAATTCGGCAGGAATTTTATAATCGGGACCTCCATCGCCTAAGGCTTTTCCTGCTGGCGCTTGTTTGCTGTTTGGATCGCCGCCCTGGATCATAAAATTTTTAATAACACGATGAAATAAAACGCTATCGTAAAATTTTGATTTCACTAGTCGCAAAAAATTATCGCGGTGCAATGGCGTTGAATCGGAAAGCCGCAAAACTATTGTGCCTTCTGTAGTGACCATTTCAATATCGCGTTTCCTGTCTTTCTTTTTAAGCTTTACTTCTTTTTGCGCAGAAGCTGTTGTAACAATGAACAAACTAAAAATCAACAGAATCCTGATCATACTAAATATTTACCGTGGTTAAAAATCGTGGGTTTGAAAATACAAAAGGATATGATCTTTCAAAAACTGTTCTTGCATAATAGGATCCATATCGGGCATAGCTTTAAGTTGTTTAAAGTGCGGCCACCCATCTTCATCAACTTTTTCCAGTTCATAATAACCACTTGTAGACAGTACCGTACAAATGGCAATGTGCATCAGGTCTTGCTTTTGTTCCTTTGTAAATTTCTTTCGTATATCACCCAGTTCCTGAATGCCAATTAAAAAGAGAATGCTTTCTACATCTGGCTTTTTTTCAAACCGCGACATCATTTTTTCTTCCAGCTTCCACCACCGGGTTTGCAGATCATCACTAAAATTCATAACGGCAAAGGTAATGTGCATGCACACAAATTTTTAAACGTATTAGTTTAAGATGCGAAACTTAGTTTGCACTTTATCTTTGCAACCTTTAAACAATTTCTCATGCTGCAGTTATCCCAATTAAGAACAAACCCTGACCTGGTAAAAGAACGTCTTTCAATTAAGCATTTTAAAGATGTGCATTTGGTAGATGAAATAATTGCCTTAGACGATGATCGTAAGCAATTAAATTTTCAATTTGATGAAACCAAATCCAGGATCAATGCTGCATCGAAAGAAATTGGAATGCTAATGAGCAAAGGCCAAAAAGAAGAAGCGGAGAGCAGGAAGAAACAAGTGGAAATTTATAAAAACGAATTGCAGCCTGTTCAACAACAACTGGAAATAAAAGAAAAAGAAGTTGCAGACCTTTTAGTGCTACTTCCTAATCTACCATCCTTGATGGTTCCAAAAGGAAAGACACCCGAAGACAACGAGGTTGTACGGACTGGTGGAAGCAAACCAGAATTGCCTGCAAACTCTTTACCTCATTGGGAGCTAACTAAAAAATACAACCTTGTTGATTTTGAATTAGGCAATAAAATAACAGGAAGTGGTTTCCCGGTCTACAAAGGTCAAGGTGCTAAACTGCAACGTGCATTAATTCAATATTTTTTAGAATACAATACACAAGCCGGCTATACAGAATTTATGCCGCCTTTAATGGTGAATGCCGACAGTGCTTACGGAACCGGCCAGTTGCCCGATAAGGAAGGACAAATGTATTATGTTAGGGAAGATGACCTGTACCTGATACCCACCGCGGAAGTACCACTAACAAATATTTACCGGGATGTAATGGTAAAAGAAACGGAATTGCCAATAAGGATGACGGCCTACACTCCATGTTTTAGAAGGGAAGCAGGAAGTTATGGTAAAGATGTTCGCGGTTTAAACCGTTTGCACCAGTTTGATAAAGTGGAAATAGTACAAATTGTACAAGCACAACGTAGCTATGAAGTATTGGATGAAATGGTAGCGCATGTAGAAAAACTTATTCAATCATTGGGTTTGCATTACCGCATTTTACGGTTGTGCGGTGGCGATATGAGCTTTGCATCTGCACTTACTTACGACTTTGAGGTTTACAGCGCTGCGCAGGAAAGATGGCTGGAAGTTAGCTCTGTATCTAACTTTGAAACCTTCCAGGCAAACCGGATGAAGATTCGTTACAAGGACAGCGAAGGAAAATCGCAACTGGTACATACATTGAATGGAAGTTCATTAGCCTTACCAAGAATACTAGCCTGTTTATTAGAAAATAATCAAACAGAAAATGGCATTTTGTTACCTCCCTCTTTACAAGGATATTTTGGAAGCGAAATGATATGATAAATAAGCAGGTTACAATTTTATGTTAAAGCAGAACTATTTAGTTCTGCTTTATTTTTTTTGTTTACATATTGTATCAAAATCGACTGTATGAAAAAAATTGTACTCGCCTGTTTATTTATCCCATTTTGTACTTTAATAGCTTCGGCCCAGATAACGAAAGGTTCAAAATTATTAGGTGGCGGTATCAGTTTTGGAAACAATAAATCTGAAACATCAATTAATAAAATAACACAAACTGCATCTTCAATTAGTTTATCGGCAGGCGTCGCTGTAACGCAAAATTTAATTGTTGGCGGAAGTGTAAATTATGGACATTCAGAATCTGAAATGAATCCAAGTGACCACCAGGAAACAACAAATTATGGGGGAAGCGCTTTTGTTCGCCAATATTTCCCATTAGGTAAAAATTTTTATTTGTATGGGCAAACTGATCTTAATGTATCATCTTTTGAAGGTGCTGAAACACGGGGAACTGACTATTTTTCTGAAACGAATGGATGGGGAATCAACATAAATTTGGCGCCAGGTGTCGCTTATGCGCTTACAAATAAATTTCACCTTGAACTTGGTTTTTATAACCTTGCAAGTATTGGATATAATAATTCAAAATTAGACGTGAGTACCATGGCAGGCAATACAAAAACAGAAAATTCTTTTTTCGGTTTTAGCTCAAACCTTAATACGTCAACCCCTTTAAATATTGGCTTCCGTTTTTTGCTTGCTAAATAGATCAGAGTTTTGTAAAGGGGCAGATAATGTTTTGATTCTATTATTCATTACATGAAACCAGGCTGGTGGAACAAGTGCCAGCAGCATCATGCCCGGGTAACCTGTGGGCATTTGTGGTGAATTGTCATGATGCCGTAATACCTGGTATTTACGGCTCGCTAAATAATGATGATCGCTGTGCCGGCTCAATTCAAAAAGTAAAACACGCCCAATTACATGGTTTGAATTCCAGCTATGTTCCGGCATGGCCCTTTCGTATTTATTTTCACCAATTATGCGGCGTTGCAATCCATAATGCTCAATATAATTTACTGTTTCAAGCAACAAAATTCCATTAATAGCCGCAGCAATAAAAAGCAAGCCGGTCATCCATCCAAACAACAAAAAAATTACAGCCACAAATAATACCTGCACCAATTGGAATTGAAACATTTGGTTTTGCAATATAGTAGTGGACCTATTTTTTTTGCTGGCATCTTTAATTGCAATATGCCAGGCACTTAAATAACTATAAAAAATACTGCGGAAATAAAAACTGTACACACTTTCTCCAAACCGGGCGCTGCTCGGATCTTCGTTTGTTGCCACCCTTTTATGATGTCCTTTATTATGCTCGATAAAAAAATGCATATACAAAGAGGTTAACAATAAGGCTTTTGCTAAAAATTGCTCGATCTTGTTTACACGGTGTCCTAACTCGTGCCCGACATTAATACCAAATGTGCCGCATAACAATCCCATGACCGCCGTTTTACCTGCTACATCTATCCAAACTTGCGATCCATAAGTAACGGAAAATAAAAAACATCCCAAAGCAATATATTGGAGGGGTACAATTGCATACAACATCCAATCATAAATGCGATCCTTTCGCACTATTTCTTCTTCGGCAGCAGATAAATTTTTTTCATCTGGCGCAATAAATAATTCTATTACAGGAATAAAAACCCAGGCATACAATAATGGAATGAAAATAGTCCAGCCCGAAGAAAAAAAGGCATTTAAAGCGCCAGCATAAATTAAAAGCGGCGAAGCATATTTAAAAACTTTAAACCGCATAAGGCTGTGAATAATTTGATCCTTAAATCTAATTTAAATTAGTGATCTATTTTCTTAAACTAAGGAACCACAAAAAAATTTGCAGAGAACTATGATTTGGGTTTGAATAAAGAAAGGTGATGCATTTGCACCACCTTTCTTTATTTAAGTTTTAAAAAAATTATTCTATGCCGTGCATACGCTTTTTCATAAATCCATTTAATGCCAGCATAATTAAGCCTGCTGCAATTGGTATAAATGTAAATATGAGGAAGAAGGTCGCTAAAGAATATTTTTCAGTAATTGCATCAATGTAACTTCCTGTTATACCTCCTAATAGGTTTGCAACAAAGTTGGCAACGAACCAAATACCAAACATTAAGCCTACAAGTTTTACCGGAGCCAATTTACTTACATAAGAAAGTCCCACAGGCGATACACATAATTCACCCAGGGTATGGAATAAATAAGCAAGAATCAACCACGCCATACTTACTGCTGCTGTTTTTGCGCCTTGCTCTATACCATAACTGCCATAAGCTAAAAAAGCAAAACCAATACCTACCAAAAACAACCCGATTGCAAATTTTACAGGCCCGGAAGGATTTAAACGGCTTTCCCAAATTTTAGAAAACAATGGTGCAAAAGAGATGATAAAAAATGAATTTAAAATACCAAACCACGAGGCTGGTACTTCAGTTGCATCGGCTTTAAATTCTCTCACAAGCATCCAAATAACAATGCTCCATATAATGACAAAACTTGCACTTAAAAATATGTTCGATAAAGAATATTGCTTAAAAGTTTTACGGAAAAGATTAGCAAGTACTACCGTTAGAATAATTAATGGTACAACTGTTAGCAGCGTGTTGGTCCATTTAAAGATAGATGCAGTTCCACCGGAAAGGGTTCGTGCAGTATAATCATTAGCAAAAACAGTCATTGATCCACCAGCCTGTTCAAATGCCCACCAAAAAAAGATGGTAAACAATGAAAAAATAGAGATCACAATAATGCGGTCGCGATTAACATGTGCCGGAATAGCAACCTCTTTTTTAAGATTTACATCTACCGTCAGTGCATCAGCCGCATCAGACGCTGCTTTTGCTTTAGGTGTCAAACCAATGTTTCCAAATATTTTTTGTGCAAAAGAAAACTGAAGCAAACCAAACAACATAAAAATACCAGCTAAACCAAAACCATAACTCCAGTCTACTTTTTCGCCAATATAACCACAAAGCAAAATCCCTAAAAATGCCCCGGAATTAATACCCATGTAAAAAATGGTATAAGCCGCATCTTTTTTTTCAGGGTGTTTGGTGTAAAGCTGTCCAACGATCGATGAAATGTTTGGTTTAAATAATCCATTACCAATAATCAAACAAGTAAGTCCTAAATAAAAGAATGCTGAAGATTCCAAAGCCATGCTTGCATGGCCAATGGTCATAATTAATGCACCAAGTATTACAGCCTTCCTGTATCCTAAAAGTTTGTCAGCAATAAACCCTCCAATAATTGGGGTTAAGTAAACAAGTCCTGTGTAAATTCCATAAAGCTGCAATGCTTCTTTACGGTCCCATCCCCAGCCTCCGTCCATCAGCGATGATGTTAGAAAAAGCACCAATAAGGCACGCATGCCATAATAACTAAAACGCTCCCACATCTCTGTAAAGAACAAAATAAACAATGCAGGTGGATGTCCTTTTTCTGTACCTATCGCAGGATTGGCAGTAGCAATACTCATGTTTTTAATTTGGTTATAAAAATCAATTACTTACAAAATAGTGAAAATAAAAACTCCGCAAATATAATCTTCCACATCTTTAATATACTTGCCCGAACTTCGCATGGCATTTTTATCACAAACTATCTTATGAATATTTTATTACTCGGATCAGGCGGAAGAGAACATGCCTTTGCATGGAAGCTTAAACAGAGCCCACTTTGCACGAAATTGTTAGTTGCTCCCGGAAATACAGGCACGGCTCTTTGCGGAACTAATTTTGATTTTTCAGTTGTAGATTTTGAAGCCATTAAAGCGTGTTGCATTAAAGAAAAAATTGATCTTGTAATGGTGGGACCGGAAGAACCATTAGTTAAAGGCATCGTTGATTTTTTAAAAGAAGAACCTGCATTAAAAGATCTTATGATCATTGGTCCTTCAAAAGAAGCCGCGCAATTAGAAGGGAGTAAAGCGTTTGCAAAATCATTCATGAAACGCCATGATATACCAACTGCAGCATACAGAGAGTTTACATCAGAAAATTTCCAGGAAGGCGTAGAATATTTAAGAGATCACCCACTACCAATTGTTTTAAAAGCAGATGGATTAGCCGCCGGCAAAGGGGTCATTATTTGCCAGAACCATGTAGAAGCTATTTCTGAATTTGAATTGATGATACAACGTTCAAAATTTGGCGAAGCGGGGAAACGTGTAGTGGTAGAAGAATTTTTAAATGGTATTGAACTTTCGGTTTTTGTATTAACCGATGGTAAAAATTTTGTTTTATTACCGGAAGCTAAAGATTATAAAAGAATTGGTGAAGGCGACAAAGGACCAAACACAGGGGGTATGGGTGCAATAAGCCCTGTGCCTTTTGCTGATGAAGTGTTCATGAAAAAAGTTATTGACAGAATTGTTGAACCAACTATTAAAGGATTACAAAAAGACAACCTTGATTATAAAGGATTTGTTTTTATTGGTTTGATAAAAGTAGATAATGAACCTTTTGTTATAGAATACAATTGCCGCATGGGCGATCCCGAAACAGAAGTTGTTTTGCCTTTAATAAAAAATGACCTGGTTGAATTATTAAAAGCAACTGCAGAACAAAATCTCCAAAATATAACAATCGAAAAAGATGATCGCTTTGCAGTAACTATTGTTGCCGTTAGCGGCGGCTATCCCGATGAATATAAAAAAGGACTTACTATTCATGGAATAAAAGAATTTCAAAATTCCGGTGATAGTATATTATTTCATGGAGGTACAAAAGAAAATGATGGCGAAATAGTTACAGCGGGAGGAAGAGTATTTTGTATTACGTCCTTATCAAAAAATTTGGATACCGCATTAGAAGCGTCGAGAGAAGAAATAGAAAATATCAATTTTGAAAATAAATTTTACCGGAGAGATATTGGTTACGAGTTTATAAAAGACCTTGTATAAATTTTTATTATGACAGATGTTCATTACCACGATTATTTGCAGTTAGATAAAATATTGAATGCACAGGAGCCGGAAAGCATTAAACATAATGCTTCGGCACACGATGAAATGCTTTTTATTATTATTCACCAGGCATATGAACTTTGGTTTAAGCAATTACACCACGAAGCCGATTCTATTGTTGGCATCATGCGCAAACCTTCGTTAAACGATAATTCGCCTGAACTGCAAACTGTTGTACACAGGTTAAACAGGATAGCAACAATTTTAAGAGTGTTGGTGCACCAGATAGATATTATGGAAACCATGACACCAATGGACTTTTTAGACTTTCGAGATATGTTGCGCCCGGCTTCAGGCTTTCAAAGCTGGCAGTTTAAATTGCTGGAAGCTAAGCTTGGGTTGAAGTTTGAATACCGCCATGGAAAAGAATATTATACGGCACAATTAAGGCAGGAACATATTGATTTAATAAAGCAAGCCGAAGGAAGCCAATCTCTTTTACAATTAATGAACGACTGGCTGGAGCGTATGCCTTTCTTTGATGATAAAGAACTTTGGAATATTGATTTAACTAACGGAGATGATCACCCGTTTTGGTCAGAGTATAAAGACCGGTATTCCAACAGCCTGGCAGAAGCAGAAAAAAATAATGTTGAATTGTTCAACGAAGTTTTTTTTAATCAAACGGAAACGCATTACACATTATCAGCAAAAGCAAACCGTGCTGCTTTGTTTATTATGTTGTATCGGGGTTACCCCATGTTGCAACAGCCATTTCAATTATTAAATGGAGTGTTGGAGATAGATGAA
>JAKFCI010000180.1:0-10027 GCA_036676725.1 Chitinophagaceae bacterium | reverse complement strand
AATGAAAGAGATGTAAAAAATTAAAAAACCCTGGAAAATAAAAACAGTTAAAAAACCAATGATTGGATATTGCTTTAAACGAATGCCTCTATAACTGTAAGCCCTGGATGCGAGAATGTAGAGCAATATACCCATTGCAAAAAAGGTGGATATAAAAGCAGAAATCAAGACAGCAACAAAATCTAAAAATATAGTTACATAGTATAATTGCTTAGTGGGCTGCATTGGTTGCATCAAACCGCCAATTGGAGTTTTATCTCTATCCATGTAAGAATTGTAACCATTACTGGCAGGATAAACAAGGAAATGAAGTATAACAAAAACAAGAGCGGCATTCCTCCAGTTAATATCATTAACCTGGCTAACAGCAAACAAATAAACAGGCAGTAAAAAAAAAGAAAAATGAAACCTGAGTAATTGTAAAGTTGATCGCTCCAACATAATAATGAACTTACATATTGAAGATACTTAATCATTGTTGCTTTTATTTAACCATGTTTAATTGCTATTTTTCAAAATTTTATTTTGGTAGAATATTTATAAAGTGATTTTTATAAACAATAAATAATGCAATTGATTAGGTTGTAATTTGCTTGCATGAAACAAGTTTTTCTATTCCTCTGTTTATTGAATGCATTTATTTGTAGTGGACAATTCACACCATTTCGCTTTGCCTTTATCAGCGATACGCATATAGGATCGCCAAATGGTGGCGCCGAGGAAGACTTGCGCAGAACGATTGCAGACATCAATGAAATGAAAGATGTAGCCTTTGTCGTTTTAACAGGAGATATTACTGAATTAGGTAAAAGAGAAGAACTTGTTCTGGCTAAAAGAATTTTAGACAGCCTTCATATAAAATATTATATAATACCTGGCAATCATGATACAGGCTGGAGTGGCAGTGGCGGATTAGATTTTAATAAAATTTTTGGTGATGATAAATTCCATTTGATATACAATGGTATTCATTTTTTAGGCTGCGCCTCAGGTCCTTATGTGCGCATGAGCGATGGACATATACCACGGCACAACATAAATTGGTTAACTAAAGAATTGGAGGGAATTAAAAATGATGAACCTGTTGTTTTTTTAAACCATTATCCCCTGGACAACGGATTGGATAACTGGTATGAAGTGATTTCTTTACTTAAAAAGAAGAATACAGTTTTAGCACTTTGCGGTCATGGACATAACAATCGCCCTGTAAAAGCCGAAGATATTCCTGCAGTCATGGGACGATCAAACCTGCGTGCAAAGGCTTTGGAAGGTGGTTATAACCTTGTAAATGTTGAAATAGATACATTTTATTTTACCGAACGTTTCCCCGTAAGTAACGTGGAAAAAACCTGGAAAAAAGTTGCTTTTGAAAAACAGGTTTATGATTCAACTATTAATTATCCGCGACCTGATTTTTCCATTAACCAATCTTATCCTCAAATAAAAAAAATATGGAGTTTTCATTCAGATGCCAACGTAATTTCCACGCCTGCTTTATTCAATAACCAGGTAATATTTGGCAATCAAAATGGATTAATTCAATCATTGAATTTTAAAAACGGTAAAAGACTTTGGTCGTATAATGCTTCAGGACCTATATTTTCATCGCCATCAAAAACGAGAGAACGTGTTATTTTAGGTTCTGCTGATGGCACTATTTATTCTTTAAATTCGAAAGGAAAAACAGCCTGGAAATTTAAAACCGGTGATGCTGTTTTAGGTTCGCCATTAATAGAAAATAACGTTGTATACATTGGTGGCAGTGATAGTTGCCTGCAGGCATTAAATGAGAAAAATGGTAAATTAATCTGGCGCTTTTGTGGTTTGGAAGGTGCCGTAACAAGCAAGCCTGTAATAGAAGGCAATACAATTATTTTCGGCGCATGGGATCGGCATTTATATGCCTTAAATAAGTTAGATGGAAAACTTTTATGGAAATGGAATAACGGTTCATCTGTTATAAACTATTCTCCTGCGGCTTGTGTTCCTGTTATTCATGATGGTGTTGTTTATGTTGTAGCGCCAGATCGTTATTTATCTGCAATTGATTTGACAACAGGAAATACATTGTGGCGAACAAAAGAATCTCCAGTTCGTGAATCCATCGGGATTTCGGCAGATGGGAAATTGGTATATGGCAAAACAATGCAGGACACGATCGTTGCATTCTTTACAAATAGAGAAGCGTCAAAAATTGCCTGGAAGTTTCATGCAGGCTTTGGCTACGAGCACACACCTTCGTCGTTAATTGAAAAAGAGGGCAAACTTTTTTTTGGTACCAAGAATGGAGTAGTTTATTGTATGGATCCTGCCGGTCAAAAGATTATCTGGGCCTATAAAATTGATAATTCCATGGTAAATACATTAAATGTTATTTCATCCAAACAAATCATTGCATCTACCATGGACGGAAAGGTTGTCTTATTACAAGAGCAGTAATTAGCGACGGAAACGTGTAACCAACCAGATGATTAATGCGACAACTGCAATGACAACGATAATTCCTACCGCCATACCTGCCTGGAAGATATCACCAATTACCTCGCAAGAACTAAGCGTTATCATCATTACCAAAAGGCATATTCCTAAATAATTAAATTGTTTCATATTAAACGTTTTATGGGTTGTTATGCAAAAGCTTTGCCGTTATGCTAATTACCGGGATTTGTCTATGATTACCCATGAAGGTTAATGATGAACAATTAGGTAGTTCACCGATTTAAAGAAATAATAGCACACCCAAAGTTTCTACATATTGTTTTTATCACATATCTTCTATTAACTTGAGGAGAAATTTACAAAACGTGTTATGCTTGTAAAAACCTATGGCAGTGCAGTTTACGGTGTAGAAGCGATTTCTATAACCATAGAAGTGAATTGGATGGAAACAGGCAAAGATTGCATTATTGTAGGATTACCTGACAATGCCGTAAAGGAAAGTTTGCAAAGGGTTGAAAGTGCAATAAAAACAAATGGGTACGTAATGCCACGTACACGTATAGTTGTAAATATGGCTCCGGCCGATATAAAAAAAAGCGGAACAGCATTTGATCTTCCGATCGTTGTTGGGGTTTTGGCGGCTTCCGAACAAATGAAAAAAAGGGAGGCTTTGGACAAGTATGTCATCATGGGAGAATTAAGCCTTGATGGAACTGTTCGACCCATTAAAGGCGCTCTCCCTATAGCGATACAAGCCCGCAAAGAAGGATATAAAGGCTTGTTTGTTCCTGTAGCAAATGCCCGTGAAGCCGGCATGGTGAACAGCCTGAATGTGTACGGGGTAAGCCACATGAATGATGTAATCAATTTTTTTGAAAATGATGAAGAAGGATTAACGCCTATTCAAATTGATACCCGTGAAGAATTTTTTAACTCACAGTACGATTTTGAAATTGATTTTGCGGATGTTAAAGGACAAGAAAATATTAAAAGAGCTTTAGAAATAGCAGCTGCCGGGGGACATAATGCAATTCTTATCGGTCCTCCGGGTGCAGGCAAAACAATGCTTGCAAAAAGGCTGCCCACCATACTGCCACCACTTAGTTTGCACGAGGCATTAGAAACAACCAAGATCCATTCGGTTGCAGGAAAACTTCCTGAAAATGCAACTTTGGTTTCCAAACGTCCCTTCAGATCACCACATCATACAATTAGTGATGTGGCGCTTGTTGGAGGTGGCGGCACCCCACAACCTGGTGAAATTTCATTAGCGCATAATGGCGTTTTATTTTTAGATGAATTACCGGAGTTTAAACGAACGGTTTTAGAAGTAATGCGGCAACCCATGGAAGAACGACGTGTTACCATTTCAAGAGCAAAAGTGGCTGTTGATTTTCCTGCAAGTTTCATGTTAATCGCATCTATGAATCCTTGTCCATGTGGTTATTACAATCATCCCGATCGAGCATGCAGTTGCCCGCCAGGGACTGTTCAAAAGTATTTAAACAAAATTTCCGGTCCATTGCTAGACAGAATTGACTTGCATGTAGAAGTTACACCGGTTGCCTTCAATGAACTTTCAAGCGTTAAGAGACAAGAACATTCATCTTCCATTCGCGATCGGGTTATCCAGGCAAGAACAATTCAAATGGAACGCTATAAAAATCATCCTGATGTTTATGCGAATGCGCAAATGAGCTCGAAAATGCTCAAAGAAATTTGTATTATTTCCACCGCAGGACAAAACCTGCTGAAAGCAGCAATGGAAAAACTAAATCTATCGGCAAGGGCTTACGATCGTATTTTAAAAGTTTCCAGGACAATTGCCGATCTGTCACAAAGCGATGATATTAAAATAGAACATCTGGCAGAGGCAATTCAATACCGGAGCCTTGATCGTGAAGGATGGGCAGGATAAGGAGGATGGCATAGTTCGTGTACCTTACAGCCGCTATCGCAAACAGTTATAGATTTATACAAGCTAACGCTTACACATGAAAATTTTATTACATTACTTAAAGCCATACAAGCTACTTGTTTTTTTAGTGTTGTTTTTGGCTGCTATCAATATTGGTTTTTCCCTGATCGACCCCATTATATTTGGTTCCCTGGTTCGCCTGGCCACCGATTATGATCAAAACGGGGCCATTTATTCTTTTGATAAATTCTTTTATTCTTTTGACAAACCTTACGGTGTAGTTGCATTATTGCTTGCATCAATTGGCGTTGCTATGGTAAGCCGCATTGCAAAAAATTTCCAGGATTATTTTTTGAGTGTGATTGTACAAAAGTTTGGCGCAAAAGTTTTTACCGATGGTTTGCAGCATGCAATGAAATTGCCTTACCACGAATTTGAAGACCAACGCAGTGGAGAAACATTGAGCATTTTACAAAAAGTAAGAACAGACACGGAAAAATTCATTTCCAATTTTGTAAATATTTTATTTACGGTGCTTGTTGGAGTTGTGATTGTTGCAGTTTTTGCTGCGAGTATTTCGCCTATGTTACCAATCGTTTATTTTGGCGGCATTACCATTTTAATGTTCATCTCAAACATGCTTAGTAAAAAGATCAAAAGCATTCAAAAAACAATTGTATCTCAAACAACTTCGCTTGCAGGATCAACAACCGAGTCATTAAGAAATATTGAATTGGTAAAAAGCCTTGGTTTAACAGAACAGGAAGTTAGTCGTTTGAATAAGAACACTTATAAAATTCTTGGATTAGAGTTAACCAAGGTAAAACGCATACGCAGTATTGGTTTTGTGCAAGGCACGTTTGTAAACACTTTGCGCCAGGTAATTTTATTTTTATTAATGTGGCTCATATTTAAAGATCAAATGGATGCTGGTCAGTTGGTAACCATGCAGATCTATTCCTTCTTCATTTTTGGACCATTGCAAGAAATAGGAAATATTATTTTAAGCTACCGCGAAGCAGAAGCATCCTTGCACAACTTCAGAACCTTAATGCAAAAAGCACCGGAATCCAAACCTGCAAAGGCGCAGCATTTAGGCGAGATCGACCGGCTGGAATTTCATAAGGTTACATTTAAACATCAAACAGCCACCCACAAAGCAATTGACAATATTAGTTTTAAGGTAGACAGGGGGGAAACTATTGCATTTGTAGGGCCATCAGGATCTGGTAAAACAACTTTGATGAAATTGTTGGTTGGATTGTATCGCCCCAATGAAGGCAATATTTTTTACAATGGAATTGATGAAAACAATATCGACTTCGAAGACCTGCGTAACCAGATAGGTTTTGTAACGCAGGACACACAATTATTCTCAGGAACGATAAAGGAAAATTTAATGTTCGTAAATCCAACTGCAACAGATGATGATCTGAACCACGCATTAAACCAGGCTTCCTGCCAAAACTTATTGGCCCGGGCCGACAAAGGTTTAGACACAATGATAGGTGAAGGCGGGTTAAAACTTTCGGGTGGAGAGAAACAGCGCTTAAGTATTGCCCGGGCTCTATTGCGTAAACCAAAACTGCTCATGTTTGATGAAGCCACTTCTGCACTTGATTCCATTACAGAGGAAGAAATAAATAAAACCATTCGCAAGGTTTCTTCACTCAATGACCAGATCACCATATTAATTGCACACAGGCTATCAACTATTATGCATGCAGACCGCATTTATGTTTTAGAAAAAGGTGAGATCATAGAAACGGGTACGCATGATAATTTAATTGATGAAAAAGGTTTGTATTATGCCATGTGGAGGCAACAAATTGGTGAGCGTAAAACAGCAGCCCCACAAACTGTAAAAGCTTAATTTTTAAGAATAAATAGATCCTTAATTATAAGAAAATGAAAGAGGAACATTTAACTTGAAGGAAAAATTTCTGCCCATATTGAAAACACCGTTTCTTCCTGTTAAATTATTTACGGCTGTATATTTTAAACGACTTAAATGATTTTGGTAGGCTTTGTCAGTTAAATTATTGACAGCGAAATGAATATTTAAAAAACTTTTCTCTTTATTATAAAATTCAGCACCCAAGCCTGCATTCAATAAAGAATATCCTTTTGTTTCAGTTTCTGTATTATAGCCAGTGAATGGATTTTTTTGATTGAACGTGTTATCCATTTCCACTAAAAAATAAATATTGCGCACAGCCTTTTTACCCCTGTCAAAGGTGGCTTTGATCTCACTTATGTTTCGAATTGCCGGAATGCCTGGAAGGTTATCAGTACCATCAACTTCTTTATCAAATCTTCCCCGCACAAATGAAAATGTATTTATAAAATGCAACCAATCCAGGGGATGCGGATGTATATCAATGGAAGCTTCCAACCCAGAAAGCTTTGCATCATCCTGGTTGTACTGAAATGCTTCCAGTTCTTCGCCATCAACAGATATTAAAGAATCGCCGCCCATATTATTTTGCAGGCGTTGATAAAAAATAAAACCATTGATCCTATTGTAAAAGGCGCTAACAGAAAAACTAACATGTTCATAGTTCATATCAACGCCAGCATCAAATTGCAGGCTTTTTTCAGCATCAAGATTTAATTGGCCATACTCGTAACGGTTAGTTCCTTCATGTGCACCGTTAGAAGCAAGCTCCGATAAGGTTGGCGCCCTGAAACCCCTTGCAGTATTCACTTTAATAATTACTTTTTCTGTAGGTGCATAACTGAAGCCCGCACTCCCCGAAAAAGTTGAAAATGTTTTTTTGAATGCATTGAATTTAATAGAAGAATTATCCATTAATTTTTTTGAATTAATGGATCGATTATCGAAACGCAAACCTCCGCTGAAAACCAACTGACCGATTGTTTTTTGAGCAAATGCAAAACCACCAATATCAAAAAAAGAATAATCAGGAATGATGGATTCTTCGCCTTTATTTATATTGCGTTGTTGCATTCCACTAACACCCAGAGTAGTTTCGAGGTTGTTAATTTCCGGAAGACGCCACTGCAGGTTATAATTGATAGTTTTTAAGTCAAATAACAATTCAGTTTCAGCCTCGTCTTCAGGGTTACCAAATTCTTTGCGCAAATTTTCCTGGTATCCAACATTTAGTTTTAACCGGCTTGCGCCAACAACAAAACTATTGTCGCTCATTATTTTATAATGCTGCACATTTTGTTTAGGCGTAAACAATTCCCTGGAATCGAGTTCATCGTGGTTTGCAATTCTTTCCAAAGAAGATCCTGGAAACAATAAAAAGTTTCCATTCACTTCATCTCTTTCCCCTTCAACCAATCCAATATTTTGATTAAAACTGCTAAACACCAAATGACTAAATCCCCATCGTTTGTTAACACCTATATAACCACCATAATTCTTTTCGTTAAACCGGGAATTCAATACACGACCATCATATTTATTTTTATAATCTTTAGCCGATTTGGAGCTACCATATACATTCCAGTTGAAGCCATTTTTTGCGCCTTGAATATTTCCATTCAATCCTACCTGCCCATTATTAGTTTGATAGCTTGTGAAAATATTCCCCTTAATAATGCCTTCCGGGGAAGGTGTATTTGTAATAAAATGTATGACCCCTGCCAGCGCATCGCTTCCATACATGATGGACGCAGGACCTTTTAAAATTTCAGCCCTGCTTACACTTGCTTCATCAATTTCAATTCCATGTTCATCGCCCCATTGTTGCCCTTCCTGGCGGGCACCATCGTTCATAACTACCACCCGGTTGTAACCCAGGCCACGTATCACTGGTTTTGAAATTGCTGGCCCGGTACTGACCTGGGAAATGCCAGGCTGTTTGCTTAATGCATCAATAATATTGGTTGCAGTGCTTTGCATTAAATCAGATTTACGTACAAGCCCCACCGATATAGGCATGTTACGGGTGCTGGTAGCTGACGTTACGCCGGTTACGGTAACGCCCTGGTTTTCTACTACCGAACGCACAAGTTGAAAATTCTTTTGCAACGATGATAACGCATCAATATGATCTACAACAGTAGTGTAGCCTGTGTGTGAAATTTCAATCAAATGGTGACCGGATGGGATATTTCGAAAGAAATAATTTCCACTGCTATCTGCTATGCCACCCATTCGTGCATCTGTAATGCTGATACTGGCACCCGCGAGCGCCAGCCCTGTTGAAGCATCTGTAATTGTACCGTATAAATTAATATTTTCTTTTACCTGGCTTTTAACTGAAAGGGTAAGAAAAACCAGGGTGACAACAAATCCAAATAACCGCATACCGTGAAATATAAAAACAAAATTATCTTTTTTTGCAACACAGATGCAAAAATTTATACAGCATCTAATTTACACCTAAAATAGAATGGTTTTATACAGTTGAAGAAATGTTAATTGAAATCTAGAATGATTTATCTAATTCTTTCAATAATACCAGCTATACCCTGACCACCACCAACACATGCGGTTACCATTCCATATTTTTTATTGGTACGTTTTAAGTCGCTCAATATTTGGATGGTCAATTTTGCACCCGTACATCCTAAGGGATGCCCTAATGCAATGGCGCCACCATTAATGTTTACAATTTCGGGGTTTAATCCTGCTTCACGGATAACAGCAATTGATTGCGATGCGAAAGCCTCATTTAATTCAATAAGATCAATTTCGCCAAGATCCATATCCGCTTGCTTCAACACTTTTGGAATGGCTGCAACCGGACCAATACCCATAATACGTGGATGAACGCCTGCAGATGCACAAGCCACCAACCTTCCTATGGGTTTAATACCTAATTGATTTACCAACCTTTCGCTCATCACAATTACAAACGCAGCACCATCGCTTGTTTGAGATGAATTGCCGGCCGTTACAACGCCATTGGCCGCGAACGCAGGTTTTAATTTGGCTAATACTTCAACAGATGTATCTGCCCGCGGACCTTCATCTGTATCTACAATATAATTACGTTTTTGTTTTTTGCCTTTTTCGTCTAGATAAATTTCCTCCACATCGATAGGCAAAATGCCTTCTTTAAAATTTCCGTTTTTTATGGCAGCAATTGCTTTTTTATGTGAGTTATAAGAAAATTCATCCTGGTCCTGCCGGCTAACATTAAAGTCTTTCGCCACTGCTTCTGCCGTCAAACCCATATTTAAATAATAATCAGGATCATCTTTTGCAATAGAATAGGCAGGAACCGTTTTCCAGCCGGATGTAGGAACCATACTCATACTTTCAGTACCGCCGGCAATTATACAGTCGGCCATTCCCATCCGGATTTTTGCACTAGCAATGGCAATTGTTTCCAGCCCTGATGCACAATACCTGTTCACCGTCATACCTGGTGTATCATAACCAATAGCTCTTGCCGCTATAATACGCCCAACCTGTAATCCTTGCTCCGCTTCGGGTACAGCGTTCCCTACAATTACATCATCAACCAAATTTTTATCTAATTGGGGAACTGATGCCAGCAATCCACGAATTACTTCAATAGCTAAATCATCAGGCCGATAAAAACGAAAGCCGCCTCTTTTTGCTTTACCCACTGCGGTTCTATATCCTGCGACTATATATGCTTCCTGCATAAATTATTTTGATTTAAAAATACTGAAAATTTAAAATAGTTGCATCAACAACCATTTTATAAATATCCTTAAAAA